>PUNW01000392.1 GCA_003552665.1 Spirochaetaceae bacterium
AGCCGCGTCATGCCGAATATAGCGAAGGCCAGAACAACAATAAGAGACAGGAATACGGGTCGGTAGGTTCCAAAGAGGTCGAACATACCTCCGGCGATTACCGGGCCGATTGCGCCGGAAATGGTGCCGACAAACAAAACCGTACCGAACAGCTGGCCGTGTGCCTGAGTTCCGAAGAACTCGGCAATCATCGGTGAGACCGCGGTAAAGGCTCCTCCGTGTGCAACGCCGTAGACTACGGCGAAAGCGTATAGCAGCATCGGGGTATAGGTGAACTGCAGCATAATAAAAGAGACGAACATTACCGAGTAGCAGATTCGCAAAGCTCGTCGGGCGCCTATCCGATCGATGATACCTCCGGCCGTGAGCCTGCCGACGGCGCTGACCGCGCCGATTGTGGAGAGAACCCCTGCAGCAACTGGTATGCTGATGCCCATGTCGGTCGCATAGGGAACGGTATGGACGATGATCGTGCGGATTGAGAAAAAGACCGCCATCTGAGCGAAGCAAATCCACCGGAACGCCGGCGTGCGCATAGCGGCACGCCCCAGTTCGACACTGTGTGCGGCGGCTTCGGCGGCTGCTTTGGTCCCCCGCTGGCCTTCCGGCACCGGCGGCGGGCGCGAAAACTGTGCCGCTACCAATACCAGGGGGCCGGTTACCGCCGCGATCCAGACGAAAGCGCTGCGCCAGCCGAAACTAGTAATCAAGAACGCTACAGCCGGCGGTGCAAGAACCTGTCCGGCCGAAGTACCGGTCTTAACAATTCCGGACATCTTGCCGCGCTGCCGGTCGAACCAGCGCGCCACGGTGGAGAGCGTCACAACATCGTGTGACCCGAAGGCCGTCCCGACGAACAAAGCGTAGGCAAGATACAGGTGCCAGGGGGCGGTGACTTGAGACATCAGAAAATACCCGCACGACACGAGGATTGCCGCACCTGAGAGGATGAGACGGGGCCCGAGACGATCGTTCAGTCGTCCGAGCACCATTGCGCTCGCACCCATTACCAGCGCCGTTACCGACGCCGCACCCGAAAGAACCGTTCGGGACCAGCCGAACTCGGCATGCAGCGCATCAAAAAAAACGCTATAGGAAAAGATTGCACCGACCAGCGTCGCCTGTACGAGGACGCTTGCGGCTACGACCACCAGTCCGTAGTTGCCCCGGTTGTTGTAACGAAAGAAGTGACGTGTGAGCTCAGCACGATGTTTGGCCCTCATTTAGCGCTCATTGTGCAGGAATCCGGCGCCAAAGTCGATGCCCAAGCACAAGGAGACTGCGATCGGCGCAGGGAACATGGTGAACTGGGCAAGATATATCCGGAGATTACCGGCGAGATTTTCCGAAACTACAGCGAACGAGTGTTTAACGCGGGAGCATCTCTGCATGACCTGTCGGAACGTCATCGAGATGCCGTCATCGGGTTGCACATTGGATTGAACCGACCAGGGGCTGTCTTCACCATTTCAATCGAGAAATGACAAGCCGCTCCACGGATATCTTACTTAGATGTTAGCGCGCGGATTTTACCGCTTCCATGAACTCCTTGACGCGCGACACGTCTACTTCGTTGTAGAAATTGCCGTCCCGCTTAAAGGTTGTGGCTGTGACCGCACCATCAGCAACAGCGAGTTGATCCTTAACGTTAGATAGTCTGACCCCGGTATTGGCAAATACCGGGGTATCGGGAACCGCGTCCTTGACCGCCTTTAGGAGCGATGCGTCTGTCTCTGCTCCCGCAGTCAATCCTGAGACGCACAGAACGTCCGGCTTGTTGTTGAACACAGTTGATTTGGCAATAGCCGTAATCTCTCGGCTTGCTAAATACACGGCTGCCTCAGGAACAATGTTGAAAAGCAGCCGGATGCCGTCGCCCCCTAAACGCGACCTGTGGCGTGCGACACTCCCGAAGTTTGTGTTCCATAGCCCGAAGTCACTCGCATATACTCCGGTAAATATTTCGCGAACGAACTGAGCGCCGGTGGCAACGGCAAGGTCGATCGTGGCTTTGGGGTCCCATAGTACATTGACTCCGTACGGAAGCTGTATATCCGGTTTCAGCTCTCCGATTATCCGAGCCATAGTAGTGTACGTGATCGGCTCGACCTCCGTTAGGTACGGCAGGCTGAACTCGTTCGAGAACATTACAGCATCAACCCCGCCGGCCTCGAGTGCGAGGAGATCTCGCCTGGCGCAGTCAATTACACGGTCAATGCCCCCTTCGAAGTCATAACCCGGGTCTCCCGGGAGGGCCTGCAGGTGACACATTGCAATGATCGGCTTCTGAGTTCCAAACAGAGTACGAATCCATTCAGTCATTGTTTTTCTCCTCCGTCGCCAGTCGGCGATCTGGCCTCGAGACCGGCTGCAATTAGCTCATATGATTTGGAAAATGCGATTTCAGCGAACGCGCACAAGAGCAGTACAGTGACACTGGGAGCCTGATGAAAGCCGGGCACCGCAACGATTATGTGAGTGTTGGAGTCTGACCGAAATACCAGCGCGTTCCAGAAGCTGTGAGCCGAGATTGTGAGGTTCTCGTAACCCGACAACAGTGGCGCAAGCTTGAACGCCGGCTTGTAGCTGTCGCTGACCGGATTCTCAGCTCCGCCGTAGGTTAGCTTCACTATTGCGAGTTGTTCGAGCTGTGAGAGTTTGCGCCCTATTGTCATTTCTGCTACAAACAAGCGACTCGTTAAGTCGCGCACCCGGGCATTGTTTGTTAGAACATGATTATATGTTGCTTTTTACTTTTTGTAAACATCCAACTTCTATGGGGGTCCCGGAAGGATGGCTTTCCGGCCCCAGTTGTCAGTCTGGAAACGTACATCGCCCGCGCTGAAAATCCGGTGCACCCGAAACAGCCGAAACCAGGTCGTAACCCGTGCAAGAAAAAGGCGCGGGCACCGCCGAGACCGCATGCTGCGACAAACGGATTTCGTGTTCAAAGCGCGCAAAAACATCGCAATCCTGTTGCGGGATTAGAAAAAGTAAGTTATTACATAATGAGGTGTTCTAACACACATTTTCGGGGAGCGAATGGAATAGTGAGTAGCGGTCTCGAACGCCGGCGATTCATCCGAAACATGCTCGAATCAGAAGGTATCGTACAGGTTACCGATCTCGCTTTGAAGCTATCGGTTTCCGAGATGACGATTCGACGCGACCTTTCGCAGCTTGAGCAGTTCGGTATAGCTCGAAGAACACATGGCGGAGCCGAAAAACTGGTAAGCCGCAGCTACGAGCCGCCGTTTGATCTCCGAGTCGATGAATGGGCTGAAGAGAAGCGGCGGATAGCCGAGACTGCACTGCGGTACGTGAACGAAGGCGACACCGTAGCGATTGATTCCGGGACCACAGCTTTGGAGTTCGCGAAGTTGCTTCTAGATTATCGTAATCTCACGATCGTCACTCCCAGTCTAAGGATTGCTTTGCTGTTTCTGGCACATCCGACAATCAGCGTTATTGTTTCGGGCGGCGAGATGCGCAGCCAGGAGGGCTCGCTTGTCGGCGAGTTTACGGAGCGGTTTTTTGCCGACCTGTATTTTGACACGTTTTTTCTTTCAACCGCCGGGGTGAACGCTGATGCGGGGTTAACGGAGTATATCGTCAAGGACGCGGCAATTAAGCGGCTAATAGTTGCGCATTCTACTCGGACGGTAGCTTTAATGCTCTCGACCAAGTTTAATAAAATTAATTTTTCTAAAGTATGTGCACTGGAGGCTATCTCTGCTCTGGTTACCGACAGCGAGCCTCAAAACCAGCTGTACCGCGCATTGACTGAAGCAGGGGTCGAGGTGAGAGTGGCCTCGGAAGCGCGAGGAGGCACGGAGCATTGACGGCCTGCACACGGCAGCGCCTTGGAATTGGCGAACCAGTACGAGAGAGTTGTAGTTCGGCTTATTGGCTTAGAGTTCGACAAGGGCATGCCCTCCTCCTATAAAAGGCCGCCACACGAGCGGCCGGGAAGAAGGATCGGTCCGAAGGCGGGAGTGTAAGAACGCACAGAATTACAGATTTTTATTGTAGTTTCGCACATTTTCGTTGACTGCAGCATAACCCCGGTTTAGTATTAGCCTACGATTTTATTCCCTAACGAATAGGAGGTGGAGGAATGCAAAAGTTGCTTAAGCGTGCGGCGGTACTCCTGGTATTGCTGGCATTCGTCGGGATGCTGCTGCCGGCCGGAGGAGCGGCTGAGGCTGATCCGGAAGAGGTGGACGAGATTACGATCGCATTGGTTGCGCCGTTCACGGGGCTGGGGTCGATTCTGGGTGAGTACATCCAACGCGGGGCGAATCTGGCGGTACGTGAGATCAATGAAGCCGGCGGTGTGATGGGGGCTGAATTAGTGCTGCGTGTTTACGATACAGCAGCAGACGCGAGTACTGCGGGTACGGTAATACGGCGCGCCATTCTTGAAGACGGCGCTGTTGCGGTTTTCGGTCCCAACATGAGCAGCGCGGTGCTTGGTGTGCATGATCTAGCCGAGCAGAATCAAGTACCGATGCTCGTAGGTGCGACTTCTCCGTCGTTGCGCTACACCGAACATGGTAATCCGTACCTGTTCCGCCTGCGCTCCGACGATCAGGTGAAGGTGGAAATCCTAGTAGAGTACGCAATAGAAGAGCTCGGCATCGAGAATCCGGGAATTATTTACGGCTCCACCGATTTTACCATCCAGGGTTACCGTGTTGCCAGAGAGACATACGAGGCAATGGGGTACGAAGTGGCGGGTTCCGAGCAGATGAGGGAAGGGGATACCGATGCCACCGGGCAATTGCTCAGCCTCGAGGCTGCCGGAATGGACGGATTGATCGGTTTGACGCACGAACCTGAAGGCGCGGTAGTAGTTAGTCAGATGCGCGAGCTCGAGATCGACGTTCCAATTATCGGCTTCTCAGCGTGGGGTGTCCCGGCCTTCAGCGACCTTGCAGGCCGCGCTGCGCACGGTGTGTACTCGGTGCAAAGCTTCAACCCCAACGATCCTTCCGAGGCGGTTCAAAGCTTCGTTGAGGCGCACGTCGCTCAGTTTGGTCAGCGACCAAGCGATCCGGGCCCGTGCTACTACGACGGTGTGAAGTTGTTGGCTGCCGCAATTGAGCAGGCGCAGTCGCTAGACGGTGAGGTGCTTGCCCAGGCCCTTAGAGAGATCGAGTTCGAAGGTGTCCAAGGGCCGATGAAGGCCGACGAGCACCACAACTTCACCGACCTGAGTTACATCGCGCAGTACAACTACGATGAGGACGACTGGGAGGTGATCGATATCATTCGATAGGGATAGCGACAACAACGCTGTCCGAACGAACGCGGCCGCCGGTGTATATATACCAACCTTGTTTTCGGCTTTGAAAGGCGGTCGTCGTTTTCTCTTTCGTGTCAACGCTTTGGGCAATTGAGCATACCGAGGCGGACGCGCAGGGGCGAACGTTTCAAACCTGTACAAAGGAATATGTGAAATGGTTGAGCTTACTCGGTTAGTTCAGAACCTGGTTGCCGGGGTATCCGTGGGGCTTGTTTACGGCCTTATGGGTCTGGGGGTGGTCTTCCTATGGCAGAGCATCAATCGGATAAACTTTGCCAATATCAGCTCGGCGATGCTGAGCGTTTATCTGTTTTTTGCTCTTCATACGTTTGGGGGATTGCCGATGGGGGCCGCCGCCGTGGTGGCAGTTCTCCTGGTCGGCGTCTACGGCCTTGGTCTGCGCTATTTTCTGTATGAGCCGATTACAAAGGGCGGCGGTGCCCGCCTGGAGTTCGTGGTGGCAACCCTGATGCTTACGGTGTTCTGGCTTACCGCGATCATATCCATATTCGGTGGAATGCCGATGCGGTTCCCCCCGTTGTTTGGCGACGCAACCCGACTCGTGCGTTTTTTCGGAATAGGCGTGCGCGCAATCTACCTTTACATGATCGTCGCGGTAGTTGTGCTGATGATAGCCTTGCGTTTCCTGTTGCGGGGTACCTTGATCGGTAAAATGCTTCGCGCTACCGCCCAGAGCAGAGAGACTGCACAGCTTATGGGGATCAACGTTAACGTAACCACAAACATCGCTTTCGTGATGGCGACCACGGTCGTGGGCATTGCGGGTCTTCTGCTCGGCCCTATCTTTCACGTGAATATTCAGCTCGGGGGAGGAGCAATCGGCATCAAAGGGTTCGCAGCTGCAGTTATGGCGGGCTTGACTGACCCGTTCGGGGCAATTCTCGGGGGCATCGTGCTCGGCGCAATGGAGAACTTCTCAACGCTCTTCATCTCGTCGGTATACCGAGACTCTATCTCCTTCGCGATTATCGTGATTGTGTTGGTAGCTAGACCGAAAGGGATCTTCAACTGGAGCTCAAAAAAGGAATAGGGGGCGGGGAGCCGTGCGAAAGAAGCTGCGACTGGTAATGATTATAGGTTTTTTTGTGCTTGTGTTGGTCTACCCGCTGCAGGAGCTCAACGAGTACCGGTTGTTCGTGGTTAATCGTGGGCTGCTGCACGCGATTCTTGCCTCAGGGCTCGTGTTCTTGACCGGCTTCGCCGGACAGATCTCGCTTGGGCAGGCTGGGTTCTATGCGCTCGGAGCGTATACTTCCGCCATTATGGCGCGTGACGCAGGGATTCCGGTACCGCTATCCGTGATTTCGGGGGTGGCGGTCGCTACCGTCGCCGGGTTGATTGTGAGCGTGCCGTCGTTCAAATTGAAGGCGTTTTTCTTGTCCCTCGTGACAATAGCGTTTGGGCTAATAGTTCACCAGTTCGCCTCAAACCTTCACGGTCTCACCGGTGGTCCAAGCGGTTATTTTGGTGTGCCGCCGCTGCAGCTTGGGGGAGCGCGTTTTACGAGCAATATGCATTACTACCTGTTCTTGGTGTTGCTTGTTGCCACGGTGGTGACCATGTACAACATCAAACGCTCCTACCTGGGCCGGGCAATGTTCGCCGTAAACGATGATGATGTCGCCGCTGAAGCATGTGGCGTGAGCTCCAAACGAGCGAAAGTGTTTGCTTTCGGTTTCTCAGCGGCGCTGGCGGGGCTGGCAGGTGCGCTGCTCGCTCATTTCATGGGCTACTTGACGCCCGAACCGTTTGAGTTCTTCGACTCGTCAGAGTTTGTCGGAATGGCGGTAGTCGGCGGATTGCGTCACCTTTGGGGAGGAGTAATCGGTGGGCTCGGTTTGACCATCCTGCCCGAGATGTTACGACTGCCGTATGAAGGCTGGGAGAATTACTACCTGCTGCTGACTGCCACAGTCGTGATGGTGTTTATAGTGTTTTTGCCGCGTGGGATCGGCGACCTCGCCTCGCGAATACTCACGTGGTTGTGGAAGAGCGGCGCTGCGAGCCACAGGCTCGAAGGCTCAGCGAGCAACGACGGTCACGCAAAGGCTGGTGAAGATGAACATACTGCTTGAAACCAAAGACCTGACCAAACGGTTTGGGGGAATCATAGCGAATAGAGACATCAGTTTGACGATAGAAGCCGGCAAGACCACCGGTTTGATTGGGCCCAACGGCTCCGGCAAAACAACCTTCATCAACCAAGTCTCCGGAGTGCTGCCTTCAACCGCAGGGAAGACCTACTTTCAGGGGAATGACATCACTACGTTAAGCGCGAACAGAATTGCGCGGCTCGGCATTGGGCGGACTTTTCAAAAAATTCAGTTATTCGAGCGCCTCAGTGTAATAGAGAATGTTCTAGTTGCCAGGCGTCACTTCTACAAGGCGAATGTTGTTGACATTGTGTTGAACACCCGCCGCAATCGACGCGAGGAACAAGCGCAGCGCGATTATGCGATGACGTTGCTTAAACGGTTTGGGCTGGAATCTGAGGCGTCGAACCAGCCTTCGGCGCTGCCGTATGGTAAGAGGAGGGCGCTTGAGATCGCACGGGCCCTCGCGCTCGAGCCGAAACTGATTCTGCTCGATGAGCCGGCGGCGGGAATGGCGATCGAGGAATACTCCGGCATATTGTCCATCATGGAACAGCTCAAGGAAGAAGGTATCACTATGCTGCTGGTAGAGCACACAATGGAGTTTATCAGAAGGGTAGTCGACTGGGTGTACGTTTTGAACTTCGGTGAGGTGATTTCGCAGGGGGGGTTTCGAGACGTAGAGAAGGATGACGCGGTAATCAAGGCGTACTTGGGAGGAGACGAGGCCTTATGAGTAGTCTGCTGGCAGTCGAAAACCTCTCGGTAGCGTACACCGGAATCTACGCGTTACGGTCAGTCAGCTTAACGGTATACGATGGCGAGGTTGTCTCTGTACTCGGACCTAACGGTGCCGGTAAGAGCACCTTGCTGAGGACAATCTCGGGGTTGGTGAAGCCTGACGCCGGGGCTTCGATAGGGTTCAGAAATCGTTCACTGCTCGGGATGGCGCCGTACAAAATCGCGCAGCAGGGGATAGCGCACGTGCCCGAGGGGCGGCAGGTTTTTCCCGATCTTAGTGTCGAAGAGAACCTGGAAGTTGCTGCGGCCAGGCTTGAGTCGAGCAAGCGTAAGGCGAATATCAACGAGGTCTACGAACTGTTCGGCGAGCTTGCAACACGCACCAAACAGTATGCCGGTTCGCTGAGCGGCGGCGAACAGCAGATGCTCGCGATAGGACGAGCGCTGGTTTCCGACTGTCACCTTATGATGATTGACGAGCCTTCGATGGGGCTTGCTCCGGTAATCGTGATGCGCATCTTCAAGACGCTTCGGGACATTGTTCGATCGAGGGGCTTGACCCTGTTGCTGGTTGAACAGAATGCCCGGCTGTCGCTGCAGCTCAGCGATCGGATCTATGTGCTGTCTCAAGGAGCCGTTACCTTTGAGGGGACCCCCGAGCAGGTCAAAGAAGACGAGCAGATGCGCGATTTGTACTTCGCTGCGAAGTCATAAAGCGCGACGAAGGGTGTGCAGGGTATCCGGAGTATGAAACTGGCGTTCATGTGGATCGACCCCCAGGTCTCACTGGGGCATGCGGTGACCGGGTTGCGCGGACAGTTTGGGCAGGTTGTGCATCTGCTTCTCGAGCACGGGTATGACGCGGTGGAGGTCATGCTCGGCGATCCGTTCCTTTTCGACCTGGACGAGGTCTCGACGGTCGTGCGGAAAACGGGCATAGACGTGATACAGCTATGCACCGGAGAGTATTACGGCAGCTATGCAGTCTGTCTGAACCACCCAGACCGCGAGGTCCGGAATAGGGCCCGAGCCTGGGGTGAGCGTACGGTAAAACTTGCGGACATCATGCAATGTCCCGTGAGTGTAGGTAGGTTCAGAGGCGGCATTTGGGACGACGGCCGTCAGTGCTCGATGGAGCGGATGGCCGAGAGCATGGTCTTTCTCGACAAGGTAGCAGCCTCGCGCGGGGTTGAGGTGTTGCTCGAGCCTCTGCGCAAGGAGATATGCAGTACGCTCAACTCCGTCGAGGAAACGGTAGGGTTCATTACTCAAAACGCGCTGGACGCAACCGCGATGATGCTCGACACCGACCACACAGCCATTGAAAATGAAGAACCGGCGATTCGAAACAACCATAGCGCGGTTGGAGTCGTCCATCTGGCCGACAGCGGACACCAGCCTCTGGGATGCGGCTCGGTGCGGTTTGATCGATACTTTGAGGTGTTGGCGGAGATCGGGTACGGCGGCCCGTTGAGCGTGGAGGTCTTCCCCAGGGACAATGGGGGCGAGATTCTCGCCTCTTCGGTTGAGTATCTGCGGCAGTTCATAACGAGAGACGAGGAACGTGGCGTGTGGCAATGGCTATAGGCTGCTCGTCTGTGCCGTGGCTCATCTGTGTCGTGAACAAGGATCGAACCGAATAGACGCCGGCGCCACCTTGTGCCCTATCGGCTCGGCACCGGCACGATCTCAGTGGCTTCGTGCGCGATCGAAACCGTCGCACCGGAGCCTTTCGTCGTTACCGCATGGTCGACCGCTTCCTGCAGCCCGGTGAAAAGCTCAAGCCCCATCGTTGCAGCCTGCTTCTTGCTGATTCCGTCGGAAACGAGATATACTTGGGCCTGATTCCGGACTTGAGCCACAGCGAGCGCGGCCGCCGCCCCGACTCTGTCCGAAACCCGGTTCTCTGCGATACGGTTATCGATAACTGTATAATCGCACGCCAGTAACTGCGCGAACTCCTCGTGTTCGCCTATGCCTTCAACGCACGGAGAAACCAGAATTATTATCCCGTTCGGGCGCACCATCAACTCGGCTGCGTACAAAGCTTTGGCTGCTTGCCACAGATTGATGTCGCTTGGGTAAGCGCTTGCGATCACGATGTCGGCGCACGCAGTTATTGGGCGAGCATATATTGATTCTGCCGCGCGGACGCCGGCGCGGAAGGCCTGTCGAAACTCTCCGGCTACAACCGCGTACAGCTCCTGTTCGTGCGTAAGGACAGTGTTGACAATGAAGTGTAAGCCGACCTGTTGTGCCACTCCTTCCATCTCTGCGCGAACGCTGTTTTCCACCGCGCCCAGTTGAACGTCCGGAAACTTAGTTATCATAAGGTGCGTTCCGGCTGTAGTAGCTTCACCTCCGATACCGGGCTGAATAATCTTGGCGCCACCGGACCACCCGCAGTATCTATGGGGTACAATGTTACCGACGCCGATTACGAAACCGGCCGTACACGCGATGCGGTTGGCAGTAATCGGTATTCCGCCGGCAGTAGTGCCTAGTTGCACAAGCGCCTCCGGTTGCTCGTAACGATGGTTATGAACCTCGTAGTGGTCAACAATACTGTCGCCGAGCTTCTGTCTGAGTTCGGAGGCGGTCATCGGCCGATGTGTTCCGCCGGCTATCAGAAACCGAATATCCCTACGATCAATTCCGGCGTCTCTCAAATGGTTCACGATATGTGGCGCGATGAGGTGTACCGGGGTGGGCCTGGTGTTATCGTCCACAATCACCGTTACCGGCACGCGCCTGCCAACCTCCTCGCGTAGGGGCTTCGTGCCGTAAGGTGAGTCTAGTGCTGCGGTGACCAATTCGGTTGCAGGTGCCGGCGGATTACGCTGCGCAATACCGAGTTCGTCGACAAGCGAGCCGGCCGGTATTTCAAATGCAATGTGTTTTGAACCGTATCGTACGTGTCGAGTCGTCACTGCCGTACCTCTTGCATAAGCGCCGGGCGGTGTGCTCTCGCGGCCGGCACGTTCCGCGAACATCAACGCGCATCAGTGTTATCTGCTGCAAACCGATTTACCGGGTACTCGACCGCTTTTCCGGAAAACAGCAGCACTACCTGATGAGCTGCCTTGATTCGAAGCTCGTCCAAAGCCTCCTCTGAGTACCACGCCGTGTGTCCGGTAAGTATCGCTCGGGAGTGCATTAATGGATGATCGGGCGGCGGTGGCTCTTGCGGCACCACGTCAAACAGCACCGCTTGCAGTTCTCCCCGATCCAGCGCAGCTGCCAGCGCTTTGACATCGACTACTTCTCCCCGTGCGGCATTGATGATGACCGCCGTCTCCTTAAGAAGCCGAAGCCGCTCCGCGTTCAACAGGTTGCGTGTATCATCGGTGAGAGGAACATGCAGTGAAACGTAATCTGAGCTACGGAGCAGCGTTTCCAAATCGACCAACCGGTCGGTGGGCTGCTTGCCCGCATAGGGGTCATAACACAGGACTGTTAGGCCGAGGCCGTGTGCCTTCTCTGCCACCGCGCGCCCGATACGTCCATATCCGATGATACCGAGGGTCTGGTTCTGCAGTCGGTACACCGGCCGAATGCGTGCGAAGCCCCAACCGCCCGAACGGTGCTGCTCGTAGAGATCAAACAGTTTGCGGTTGGCCGCTAAGAGAAGCGCAATTACGTGAGTGCTCACTTCTTCGACGCAGTAATCCGGAACGTTGGCGATCTGGATGCCTGCTTCGGTCGCCGCGGCGACGTCGATATTATCAACGCCGATGCCCCAACGTACAATAATGCGGCACCGTTTCATCCGGGCAATGAGTGGTGCGGTGATTGGGTAGAAGCCGTTCAGCACCGCGTCGGCGTTTTCGAGGAGCTCTTCAAGCCGCTGGCTATCCTCGGCTGTCAGGACCGAGGCACCGATGCGTTCCGCGGCGTCGTTTTCATGCCGCAGATCGGGCCACGGATAATCAGTGACAACGATGGTTCTGCCTACAGACATGCGTAATAGCCTCCTTCGTCGGCGACGAGGGTCTCAGCAACTTCATCACCCTCGCAGTGTGGCAATAACCGCGGCGGGATCATCAGCGTCTACCACCGCGTGTCCTGCCACAAGCACGGTTGCCCCGGCATCGCGGATACTCTTGTAGTTGGCCAAGTTGACGCCCCCATCTACTTCAATCTCCAAAGCCTTCCCGAGCTGCGCCGCTCGGTTGGCAATATACTCGATCTTGCGCAAGGCCTGGGGCAGGAACTTCTGCCCGCCGTACCCGGGGTTTACGGACATGACCAGCACCAGATCGATATCCTCATACACGAACTCAACGGCATCCGGGTGCGTTGCCGGATTGATTGCGACGCCGGCTTGCTTGCCGCACTGTTTAATCGAGGTGACAAGGCGTTGCAGATGAATCCCACTGTGTGATTCGGTGTGCACCGTGATTACATCGGCACCGCTGTCGGCAAACGCGCCGATGTATTTGTCGGGGTGTACGAGCATCAGATGTACATCCAACGGTAGGTGGGTAACGCGACGGAGGGACTGAATCATCGATTGGCCGAACGACATGTTCGGGACAAACACGTTGTCCATGACGTCGCAGTGGATCCAGTCAGCGCCGGCTTCAGTCAGCGTCTTCACGGTGTCCCCAAGATAGGCGAAATCAGCGGTAAGCAACGATGGAGCGACTTTGATCATGCCTTTACCCATAGATATTACATGGCGATCTGGTGCTTCGCGCAGACCCTACGCGAAGCGCCGGGGGGAGAACTCCCGGTCAATTCGTGAAACCATCATGGATACGACGCTCACAAGCTGTTCGATATCGCGAGTGTCGCATATTTCAATAGGTGAATGCGTGTACCGTGCCGGAAAGCCCATATCGACACATGCCGTGTACGCACCTTCAAGCTGAACGTATGCGTTGTCGGTGAGCATTCCTAGAGCCGCGAACTCCTGCAAATTGATGCCGAGGCGTTCCGCGCTCGAGAGGGCCAGGCGGTACAGACCGTGGTGCGCAATAGTGCCGTTCAGCGTTCCGCGACCATGGAAGTTGTACAGCCCGACGGTAGGGCCATGGGACACCGCAGTGTCGTACTTGGCGGCGAGATCGGGAGTGTCTCCGGACAACGCAACGTCCATGCAGACGGCTATATCGGGCTTAATCTGGCGCGCAGCGAGCATGGCCCCCCGCAGGTTAAACTCCTCCCATACCGGCGCAACGAGATAGGTGGTGGCCTTAGGGCGCTCCTTGAACAACGCCTCACCGATGCCGACAAGCGCAGCGCACCCACCGCGGTTGTCAACAGCGGTACCCGATACCAGGCTACCGGCAAGTTGCGTGAAGCTTGGTTTATAGCAAACGGGACAACCAATCCGAATTCCAGCCTCGGTAACCTGTGCGCGGCTTTCGGCTCCGATATCGATGAACAGGTTGGTTACAAAATCGACCTTGTATTTTTCCTCAGGCGGAGTGGCGTGATGCGCTTTGATCGCTATGACACCCGGCAGGTATTCGCCGTCAATGGTCCGGATCGACACTTGCAATGCGGGCAGAACCTTTTCCGGGATCCCGCCCAGGCGATCGATTTGGATCAACCCGTTCTGCTCGATCTTGCGTACGATAAAACCGAGCTGATCAACGTGGGCAAACACCATAGTAACCGGCGCTTCGCTGTCCGTACCGTCGATGCGAGCGATGGTGTTGCCGGCCCTATCTATGTATGCGTGATCGGCTACGGACTGAAGCTGCGCGTGCATCTTGGTCGCCATCTTCATCTCGTAACCTGAAACGGCCTCGGTCAACATGAAATCTTCCATCAGAGCGGCAATATTCACGGAGCACCCCCTGTGTCTGAAGCGTAGCGTGTCCTAATGATACTATCATCGCCACACCGGTACTCGAACTCTGTGAGCTAACAGCGCGAACTCACAACAAAAGGCGATAAAACGCTCTTTAAACTAACAGAAATTCGCACGTATTGCAATGGAGAAGGGCTATCGTACGCCCGTTCGCGATAATTCATTTGACACACGTACAGGGGTGCAATACGATGGACAGCGTTGCGACTCAGGCTGTGGGCGTTGTTCATGCGCTGTCACGATCCTGCCTAGTCCAACGCTCTGGCGTGTAGGTGCCGATGTCTCACGGCAGCGGTGCGGCACGTCAGTATCAATTAACGCAGCGACTCTAAGCCGGGCGTCCGGTTTGGCATTTGGCAGGGGTACACGTGGGAAGATAGAGCTGCAAGCATCAGATCGGAACCGCGTTTAGAGCGCTAGACTTTAGTTCAGTTGCGACGGAGGCACGCATGCACGCTCACAGTGAGGCATTGGTGCGCGATATAACGCGCAGGGCATTGGAGTTTCGGATCGACGTGTTGAACATGGTGTTGGTGAACAATTCAGGTCACATTGGCGGATCATTTTCGGCGGCCGAGATAATAGCAAGTCTGTACTTTCACCATCTGCGCATTGATCCGGATAATCCAAAATGGCCCGACCGAGATCGGTTCATTTTGAGCAAGGGCCATGCCTGTCCCATGCTATATGCCGCACTCGCCCATCGGGGCTTTTTCGAACCGAGCGAGCTTTTGACGTTTCGTTCTTATGGAAGCAGGCTCCAGGGTGCGCCGGACTCTAATAAGACCCCGGGGGTAGAGGTTCCTGCCGGCCCTTTGGGCCACGGTATAGCGGTTGGTGCCGGTATGGCGCTTGCGCAAAGGTCCCGCGGCAGCAAACCGTCAAGCCTATCGGCGCCTTCGTCAAGGGCGGCGGCAGGCAGTGTGTATGTTGTGCTCGGTGACGGAGAAATGGCTGCCGGAGTTGTTTGGGAGGGCGCATTGCTGGCGGCGAAATACCACCTTGGTAATCTTACCGCGATTCTCGATTACAACGGTATTCAGCAGACCGGTGCGACCGCTGAACGTACCGCGCTGGAACCGATAGCTGAGAAGTGGCGTGCTTTCGGGTGGCACGTTGTTGAAGTCCATGGTCACAATGTAGCCGAAATTTTAGACGCTTTGGACCGCTGTGATGAAGTGCACGCTCAGCCGAGCATGATCATTGCGCGCACCGTAAAGGGCAAAGGCGTGGATTTCATGGAGTATGACCACGGGTGGCATGGTAAAGCGCCGAGCCAGGAACAGTATAAGGCCGCAATCGAGCAGCTGGAGAAGGAGATCGAAAAATGGCAGAACTAGTATCCATGCGTCACGCCTACGGAGAGGCGTTGGTAGCCCTTGGGCATTCTCGCGCGGATGTTGTAGTACTGGATGCTGAAGTCTCCAATTCGGATTTCAGCTTCATGTTTCAGGAGGCCTTCCCGGAACGGTTCTATGACGTGGGTATTGCTGAGCAAGCACTCGTGGATGCTGCCGCCGGTTTCGCCCATGCAGGGTTCCTGCCGCTTGCGAACACCTTTGCCTCCTTTTTTGACGGTAGGGCACTTGAAATGGTGCGTACACATCTGTGTTATGCTCAGACGAATGTCAAGCTCATGGCGGCATACTCCGGTCTGTCACCCTCCTTCGATGGCCCTACGCATCATTGCATAACCGATCTGGCGATTATGCGCGCACTGCCGCGAATGACCGTGGTTGTCCCGGCCGATTGTGAAAGCTTGTCGAGGCTGCTTCCGGCTGTCGCTGATTACCCGGGGCCGGTGTACTTCCGCATTAGCCGCGCTGAGGTCCCGCGTGTCTACGGAGATGAGTTCAAGCCGACAATTGGGAAGGCTTACACCGTACGGGAGGGCTCGGATGTAACGATCGTTGCCTGCGGATTGATGGTCAGTAAGGCGATCGAAGCGGCCTCAGTGCTTGGGGAGGCCGGCGTATCCGTACGCATTCTGGATATGCATACGATCAAGCCGTTCGACCGCGAAGCCGTGCTCGCGGCAGCAAGGGAAACCAAAGCGCTCGTGACCGCGGAGGAGCATTCTATCGTCGGCGGCTTGGGCGATGCGGTCGCGGCGGTGACGGCCGAAGGTTGTCCCGTTCCGCTGCGGCGCGTGGGCGTGGCCGATCAGTTTGCCGAAACCGGTCCCTACGAGACTGTGTTGGAAGGGTGCGGATTGACGAGTGAGGCGGTCGTGCAGGCTGCGAACGCGGTGCTTGAGCTCAAAGCGGATGGTGTTCGCAGTTGAGCCTGCGCTACATGGCTATCACTCGGCTTGTCGGAGTTACGCCCGGCCCCCGTTGAAGCGCGCGAGTACGGCGCCCCCGTACCGCGCGTAGGGCGTACCTCGCTACAAAGTGGAGCAGGATACGGCTACTATCGAACGATGTTGGTCAGACTGCCGATACCTTCGATGCGTACCTCCACGACATCACCTACCTGCATTGGACCCACGCCGGCCGGAGTTCCGGTAGCGACGATATCTCCGGGCTCCAGCGTCATCACATTGCTGACGAAACTGATGATGGTAGGGATCGAGAAAATGAGCTCGGCAGTAGAGGAGTTCTGTCGCAACTCGCCGTTCAGGAGCGTTTCTATTTTCAGGTTCGATGGGTCAAGACTCTCGACGATCCAGGGGCCGCACGGCGCAAATGTGTCGAACCCCTTAGCTCGCGTCATTTTGCTCTCCAGCAGTTGTATGTCACGTGCGGTGACGTCGTTAAGAATCGTATACCCGCCGATGTAGTCGAAGGCGGTGTCCGTACCGACTGCGCTGCAACGCCGCCCAATAACCAGCGCCAGCTCACCTTCGAAATCGACCCGCGAGCTCTGTGCAGGAAATCTAATTGCGTCACGGTGTCCTATGAGTGCGCTGCAAGGCTTGAGGAAGATTAACGGGTTCTCCGGTACAGGAAGACCGGACTCATCGGCGTGATCGCGATAATTGAGGCCGATACAGACTATTTTGGTTGGGCGACAGGGAGGCAGAAACGTGACCTCTTCGAAGCTGTACTCGGTGCCCTCCACATACAGGCGCTCGCCCTCAACGTGGCCGGTTTTCACCGAATCGTCATCGCCCACAGTAAAACGCGCTTTCTTCATCTTTGCACCGCCGCCTGAGAAGGTCCTTCCGGTCAGCATGAAACGCATGGAATCATGCTCACCTTGCGCGAACCGCGCATGTCGTGGTGGCTTAGTTGTTGGCTGAGCCCCGGCTCCAAGAATAGTCGCCACATTGCAATCAGTCAAGAAAGCGCGAGACCTTAGCAGCGGAGCCTGAGTTCCCAATCGGCTCTACAGATCGACTGCTGCATCGACGTACCAACTCGCGATCGATTCATAGACTTCCGTGCATCGTATGATGTCCTCGATGGAACAGCACTCGTTGGACCTGTGGGCCATATCTATCGCACCTGGTCCAAGGATAACGGTTGGAGGATACTCGAAGTGCTGCTGTAGCACTGCTGCATCGGTGAAATAGTGAGCGACCTTGGTCGGAAGCGACGGTCTGTAGCATAGCTCAACAGCCTTCTTGACGAACGGGTCTTCGGGATCAGTATAGACCGGCTTCAGATCTAGGCGTGCGGTCGTTTCGCAGTAGCTTGGGAGATTCTGTCGAATTGCCCGTAAGACAGCCTCGTGCGAAAATCCAGGTACAGACCGAATGTCTACTCCGATTTCAACGTTGTCAGGTACTGAGTTGATGTTCAATCCGCCGCTAATAGTCCCTATGTTCAAGGTTGGGACTCCCATTACAGCATGCTTGTAGGCGAAGCCGGGTAAGCTTCGAAGGGCGCTGATCACGTCGCATGAGCGATAAATTGCGTTCACGCCGTTCTCGGGCATTGCGCCGTGTGCAGTGATCCCTGGTACCGAGATCTTGAGCCATAACGTTCCCTTGTGACCGACCAGCGGTGCGCCGCTGGTTGGTTCTGCGACAATCAAGGCACCGCAGTCTCCCAATGCTTCAGGAGTTGAAACGAGCTCCTTTACGCCTTCGCAGCCGGTCTCCTCGCCCCACGATAGAACCAGGGTGATTGCGGCTTGGCGTTCGGTTTTCTGTGAGACCCCTATCGCGGAGCAGACCAACGCCGCGATACCGCTCTTCATATCGCTTGAGCCTCGTCCGTAAATGTGTCCGTCGTGTACTTCTCCGGCGAAAGGATTCACGCGCCACGCGACGTTTCCCAACGGCACTGTGTCGAGGTGGCCTGAAAACACCAGCGGGGCTCTGTGTTCTTGAGGTGTTGTCGCTGGCAAGCGAGCAATAAGGTTAGGCCGTGATGAGCACTTTCCCCGCATTTCGGTATGGAATCCATGCGTAACAAGTAGCTCCTCGAGGTACGATGCCGCCTCGTGTTCATTGCCGGGTGGGTTGACGGTATTGAACGATACGAGCGTTTGTGTCAACCGGACTGGGTCGACCGAGGTGTGTCCCATCTCAAGTCTCCTGCAGAGTGTACGACTCTCGTAAACCTAAGCTTAGAATATCATATCAGCAACAGTCGCAGTACACCGACGTGACGGAGAAGCCGGTTGCATACCCGCCCCATTGAGCACGGGTAGATCGGCGAGTGGATGTCCAGCGGATCGGTGCGCGGGGTGCCGAGCCGGCGTGAACCCGGTACGGGGACACGGAGCTCGCATGTGCCTCCGCTGTAACCCTCGGCGCTGTCCACGAACCGCACGCTGGCTGCGTGCGGGCGGAGAGGCGGATGCTACAAATATGGCGCGGCCAACCTGATGATGCCGTCCCGCAGCTTGACCGGCAAGGGCCGGGCATCCACCTCCTCCTTGGTAAGACGATCGGCGCCGGCAATGCGCTGCTCTATCCGTGCCTCGAGCTTGCGTGCAAGCTCGCGGTCATAGCACTCGACGCCCAGCTCGAAGTTGAGTCGTAGGCTGCGCGGATCCCAGTTGGACGACCCAATCAGACTGAGCGTGCGGTCGACCACCATCAGCTTACTGTGTTCGAACGGGGGCGCGCTCATCCAAACCCGGCATCCCCATTCCAGGATCTGCCACATTTGCGCCATCGAAGCCCAGGCGACCATCTTGAGGTTATTCTCCTGCGGCAGCACGATATCGACAGTGACGCCGCGCAGGGCGCAGGTGTTGAGCGCTGAGATCAGAGCACGTTCGGGTAGGAAGTAGGGCGTCATGATCCGCACCGAGTTACGGGCGGCAGCGACTGCACCCTGAAAAGCCATCGTCATTCTGTCCATATGTTGGTCGGGGCCGTCGGGGATAGCCCGCGCCACCACCGCGCCTACTCTCAACTGATGGGACGGGAACCACCGTTCACCCTCGAGGAGTTCGCCGGTTGTGAAGCTCCAGTCTTCCACGAAGGTCGCCTGCAACTGCTGAACGACAGGGCCACGCACGCGAAAATGCACATCCATTGTGGGATACGCGGGACGATCGCGGAGTACGTGCGCCTGTCTGATATTCATCCCTCCGGTGAAGCCCACGAGCCCGTCTACTACCATGACCTTGCGGTGGTTTCGGAGATTCAAGTACGGCGTGCGCCAGGTGAGCAGCCCGGACATGAACAGCTCGACACGGACGCCGCGCTCACGGAGCTTTGCGGTAATAGGGGGGACGGAGTAGCGCACGCCGACTGCGTCTATCAGAACTCGGACGTCCACACTGCGACTGACCGCGCCTGCAAGCGCATCCAGGAACCGGCGGCCAACGTTGTCGTTGTCGAAGATATACACAATCAACGTAATCGAATGGTGCGCCTGTTCGATGGCTGCGAGCATCGCCGGGTATGCCTCGTCGCCGTCAAACAGCGGTTCCACGCGGTTCCCATGCAGAAGCGGCAGCTCGGTCAACGCCTCTCCGAGCTGCGCCATCTCGACGAGATCCCTTGCGTCCGCCGGGAGCATTTCGGCAAGCTCAGCCACCGAGCACAGGACCTCGTCGAGCGGTTCGACGTGCGCGCTTTCGTGCCCGCGGCGGCCGACCACCCGCCGCCGGACCCGGTTGATGCCAAGGAGCACATACAGAATCACGCCGACGAAGGGCGCAAGCCAGATTAGCCCCACCCATGCGACCGCTGCCCGGGAGTCGCGTTTGTAGAGAATTACATGCCCGGTGGCCAGGAGCGCGGCGACGGTTCCGAGCACGGCGGTAAACAGCGGCCAAAAGGCTTCGACAAGCTCGAGGACGAGGTGCATATCAGTCCCCAGTATACACGAACGGCCGGGCATTCCAAACGCGGGTCTCTTAATCGGTGCGGAACGGTAATTCCTTTTGCGTTGACGGATTCCCGGTTCAGATGGTAACTTTTCACCAGACAGAGTAATACTATCCGTGGGGGAGCCCGGCGGCAGCGGGCTGAGAGGAAGGCTGGAGGCGCTTTCGACCCTACGCACCTGATTCGGGTAATGCCGGCGAAGGGAACGGAGTCTGCATGCAGTTGATTGCTGATTGTGACGCCGCCCGCTGGGCGGCTTTTTTCGGCACCCACTTCTCGGGGCGCCTGGAACGAACATTGATTCATCCCATTTCCTTATCAATTCTTCTCACCTGGAGCTCACGATGCAAACAGCTGGACCACCACTGACAAGATGGCTGTCGGGCGGGGTATACCTCGTGACCGACGACACGCTGCCGGACGACGAGATCATAAACACTGTAGAACAGGCGTTGCGCGGAGGCGTGCGGTGCGTGCAATTGCGGGACAAGCGCCGCCCGATGCGGGAAGTCTACAGGCTGGCGGCACGGTTGCGAGCGCTTACCAGTCGCATGGGGGCGGGCCTGATCATCAACGACCGCATCGACCTGACGCTTGCCGTGGCCGCCGACGGAGTCCACATAGGACAGGACGACATGCCGCCGAGGGATGCCCGCCGGCTGGTGGGACCGCAGCGGGTTCTCGGTGTTTCGGCCGACTCTCCCGAACGTGCACGCCGCGCGGTGGCTGAGGGAGCCGATTATCTCGGCGTCGGCCACGTGTTCGGCAGTATAAGCAAGGAGAAGCCTGACGCGCCGATCGGGGTCCAGGGCCTGAGCGAAGTGTGCGCGACGGCGCGGGTGCCGGTGGTCGCGATCGGAGCGATCACCACTGAGAACGCCGCCGAAGCAATAGACGGAGGGGCCTCATCGGTTGCGGTGGTCTCGTCCGTCTCGCGCGCGGAAGACCCGGAGGCGACCGCGCGAGAGTTGTCTTCGATTGTGCGCTCAGCTTACGAGCGTCGCAAATCCGCGCAACGACGCTTTCGGCCGGAGGCTCCGGAACCTGACCGAGCGGGAAGCGCGTTGGAGACGCTTCGCAATCAGCGCCCGTTGATTCATCTCATCACCAACTACGTGGTGATGAACGATACGGCTACCGCGACACGCTTGCTCGGGGCGCTGCCGGTGATGTCGGAGGCTGAAGAGGAAGTGGGCGAGATGGCGCGGCAGGCGCGGGCACTGCTTCTGAATACCGGCACGCCCGTGCTTTCTCGGGTACGCGCGATGCGGCGTGCGGCGGAGTCCGCCGCCAGAGCCGGGGTGCCGGTGGTTCTGGACCCGGTTGGGTGCGGTGCCACGGGGTTCCGAGTGGAGCTCAACCAGAACCTCGCGCGCGGGGGTAGCCCGGCGGTAATTCGCGGCAACGCGGCCGAAATCGCCGCGCTGGTAGGACGCCGTTTCGACATCCGTGGGGTCGAGGACACCGGAGAGGACAACGAAAGCTATCACAAGGCCCGCTTGGGTCTTGCGCGCGCGGCGGCCACGCACCTAGGGTGTGTCGTTGCGGTCAGTGGGCCTGTGGATGTCGTGAGTGACGGCCGGGCGACAGTGCCCCGGACTGTGTTGGTGCACAACGGCGTTCCCCTGCTGGGCGCGGTGGTCGGGACCGGCTGTATGGTCTCGAGCCTGATCGCCGCCTTCGCAGCGGTGGAAAGCGACCCGTTTCTTGCCGCCTTGTGGGGGCTCGGCGTGATGGGCGTTGCCGCCGAACGAGCGACGGAGGAAGCCGGAGAAGCCGGAGCACGGCGACCGCTGCGTTTCAAACAGGCGGTGCTGGACCATCTGTATGTACTGCAGCCGGAGGAGCTCAGCGCGGCGGTCAGGCTGGAGTGGTTGGATCAATAGCAGTTGAGCTATAACGGGTTTGGACATAAGCATGAGGAGGAAGAGCAATATGAGCGACTTGACCACAACACGTTCATCGACGCGTCATGTAGCGCAGGCAGTGATCCTGATTGCGCTCGGCGTGGCGCTGGCTCCGTTTACGTCCTTTCCGGTGGGCGTTGCACGCATCAATCCGACGCAGCACTTCGTTAACGTGGTGGCGGCGGTGCTGCTTGGGCCTGCGTGGGCCACGGGCATCGCGTTTGTGATCGGCGTAATTCGCAATGCGCTCGGCGTGGGCACGCTTCTGGCGTTTCCAGGCGGAATGGTCGGAGCACTGGTGGCCGGGCTGGCTTATCGCTTTGTCGGTAGCGTGCGTATCGCCGCCGGCGCCGAGGTGATCGGGAGTGGCATTATCGGTGCACTTCTCGGCGCTGCGTTCGTTTCGCCGGTCTTCATGGACAGCCCTGAGCCGCTTTTGGCGTTTGTACCTTCGTTTCTGGCCAGCTCAATCATCGGAGCGGTGCTCGGCGTGGCCGCACTGATGCTGCTGCGGCGCGCGGGCGTTGTGCAACTGTAGGAGACTATCGGAAACCATGGCGATACTCTCGGTGCAAGAACTGAGCTTTCGTTACGCGGAGGCGAACCTCGGAAGCAGCCGTCTCCCTGCTCTGAATCAGGTGGCGTTTGATCTGGAAGCCGGGGAGCACCTCCTGATCTGCGGTGGTAGCGGCTCGGGGAAGTCCACCCTGTGCCGCGCGTTAAACGGCCTGATCCCGCATTTCCACGCCGGCGAGATGCAGGGCACGGTTGTCGTCGACGGGAAAGAGACTCGCAGCCACCCGGTAAGCGAGTTGTTCGCTTCAGTGGGGCTTGTTCTGCAGCAGCCGTCCGCGCAGTTCTTCTCCGGGAGCGTGTACGATGAGATAGCCTACGGGGCTGAGAGCCTGGGAATGACGCGGGGCATGATCGAGCAGCGGGTCGTCAAAACGGCAGAAGCGGTCGGTGTAGACGGGCTGCTCGATCGCAACCCGCACGAGCTATCGGGAGGTGAACAACACCTTGTGTTGATTGCGGCGGTGCTGGTCGCCGAGCCGCCGGTGATCGTGCTCGACGAGCCCTACGCACACCTGGACCCGGTCGGTGTTGCCCGCGTATCGGCCGCGCTTCGCGAGGTAAATCGCCACGGTACCACGGTCGTGGTGAGCGAGCACCGGCTCGAACAGGCGGCACAGGATGCTGATCGGATTCTTGTGCTCGATCAGGGGTCGGTGGCGGTGTTCGGTGAACGAGATGATGTTCTGCGTCTGGACCTGGAGCGGTGGGGTGTGGTGCGACCTCGTGCGGTTCATGCCGCACTCGCGTGGGGCGTGAGCCCGATATCCGGTAGCGTCGAGGAGCTTTTTGTACGAGCCGAGGAGCGGAATGGCCGCGACCCGCTGCCTCTCATCGAGGCGCTTGCGGGCGCGGGAGCTCGCCGGTGGGACTCGGTACCGGTGGAGGATTTCACGCCTAATGAGCCAGGCGAGGCAAGCCAGACCGGTGAGACACAGCGAGCTGGTGAGGCACAGCAGGCAGACGAGGCACAGGAGGTAGGAGAGCGGGGCGGAGAGCCGGAAGGAGAGATCGCCCGTTTCGAGAGAGTGCATTCGAATATTGGCCGAACCGAGGTGCTGCGCGGGCTGAGCTTGCGCGTGCTCAAAGGCGAGTGTCTTGCGATTGTCGGCGCCAACGGTTCAGGCAAGACAACCGCAGCTCGCCAACTGCTCGGGCTTTTGCGACCACAGAGCGGCACGGTCTATCTAGGCGGACGGGAGATCGCGGAAAGCAGACCGTCGGAGCTCGCACGGGAGGTGGGGCTGGCGTTCCAGAATCCGGATAATCAGTTTTTCCGCTTCACCGTTGCCGAGGAGGTGGCGGTGGGGCCGCGCGTGCTCGGGAATCTGAACGAGTCATGGCTTGATGAGCTCATGCGTCTGTTTGGGCTGTCATCGTTGTCCGCGCGCTCGCCGTTCACCCTCAGCGGTGGAGAGAAGAAGCGAACCGGCTTTGCGGCTGCCTTGGCTGCGCGGCCGGAGCTCGTGGTGCTGGATGAGCCGACCGCCGGCCAGGATGCGGGGTTTCGGCAAACTCTCGCGGGGATGCTTTCGGACTTGATCCGGCGGGGACAGACCGTTGTGCTGATTACGCATGACCTTCCGTTTGCGGAGCAGCATGCCGATCGCTGGGCGGTAATGGCGCAGGGCAGGATCATCGCCGAAGGCGCCCCTGATGAGATCATGAGCCGGGAGGATGTCATGGAGGAGGCACAGCTTGCTCCAACGCAGCGTTTTCAGTTGACGCGGTTGGCCGCGGGGAAAGCCGTGCAGCCGACGGCAGGTGCGGATGATCAATATGCGGATGATCGAAGTGCGGATGACCGCTATGTGAAGCTCCGGCCCGCTGATCGACCGTTCCGGGAGTGAGGCAGCTATGTACGTGCCGATGGGATCGGCCGGGCGCAGCTCGGCTTCCGCAATGTTCGACCCGCGCAGCAAGCTCGTGCTCACGGTTTTAGCCATTGCGGGGGTCATTACGCTCCACTCGGCGATTGAGCTCGGCGCGGCTTACGCCGCGATCGTGCTGCTGGTCCTCGGCATCGGGGAGGGGCGGGCGTACCTGCGGTGGCTGCGAATTCTGTCCGTCATGGTTTTGGTGTGGTTCGCGATCGTCTGGTTCACGGCCGACACCGTTACCGCGGTTGCCGCCGCGTTGCGGCTTCTGACGCTTACGAGCGTGTTCTTTCTGTTCTTCGCAGTCACCCGTCCGGAGGAGCTCGCCGATGCCCTCGTACAGTCGGGAATGCCGTACTCGGCAGGGTTTGTTGTGCGAGCGGCGCTACAGTTTGTTCCGGTCGTGTCGCGGACCGCCGGCGCAGTGTATGACGCGCAACGCGCGCGGGGGATTCCTCTGGACCGTGGAATACGCGCGCTCGCGCATTACCCCGCCTTGTTCGCACCGCTTCTGGTGCAGAGTTTTCGGCTGGCCGATCACCTCGCCGAAGCGATGGAGTCACGGGGGTTCGGACGCCCCGGGAGAACGCTCCGCCACTCGTATCGTCTGCGCCTGCGAGATTGGGCGGTGATGCTCGCCGCCGTAGGCGGGCTTGCAGTGCTTGTCGTAAAATTATGAGTAACGCAGTCAGTTTCTCTTGACAGCCGCACGAAGTTCTACTACTGCTAAGGGTAGCTTGGGTTTTGACCCTACGAGGTCTGGGTATGATTTCAGCGTTCTACGGTCTGCTCGAGGGTATCGGCTTTCGGCAGCCGTTGCATCCAATCCCGGTGCGCTTCACGGTCGCGATGGTTGTCGGGGCGCTGGTCTTTGCCTTGATCGCACGGGCGTCGAACCGAACGGCCCTGTATACAACCGCCCGCCATGTGCTCACCTTCGGGGTCGTGGCGTACGTGCTCACCGCCGTCACCGGCCTCATGGACTGGCTATATTTCTACGGTGGGGCCTGGGGCGACCTTATTCAGATCAAGGTGATTCTCGGTGTCGTTCTGCTTCCGCTACTTATCGCTGCGGTGCATTTGAATGTGAAGAACAAGGGCGATTCCACGCTGCAGCTGTTCGTTTACCTCGGCGCTTCGGTGGTGGTGCTCGTGATTATGTACTACGGCGCGGAGCTTGCACGCTGACCGCGGTACCCGCTCACGCGCGCTAACTCCCTTGGGCCGTGCCGAGAGTTCCCGGCGCGCCGCCGGGCTTACGCACCGGCTCCGCGGCGGCCGATATAACGGAGCAGGCCGATAACCGCCGCGATGATGGATAGCTGGGCAATGAGCAACAGCCACGCCACCCCGGAGGAAAGCAGGTCGGCCCGCTGCACGGGCTCCTCAACCACCTGGAACTCGAACCCGACCCTCGAATCAAAGGCGCCGGGGCGCTGAACCACCACCTCGGCCTGCCATGCACCGGGCACCGTGAGCGCAACCCGCTCGACAACATAACGGCCCTCACCTACGCCACTGCCGCTGAACTCGAACTCGATGCTCTCTTCCGGAAGGTTGGCCAGCTGCACCGCGAGATCGTCAGCCTCGATCGGCATGCCCGCGGTATCCTCGAGATCGAGAATCAGGCGATTTCGACCTACAACGCCGGGTTCCACGGTAAAGGTGATTTCGGCACCTTCGTCCTCGGCCGTGAATATCGTCTCCCGCTCCGGATCCAGCAGCCCGAGCCGATCTGCGGCACTTCCGGCCGGCTCAGAGTTGGCAAGGAACCCGACTGCCAGAAGAACCACAACAGCGAGCGCCAGTTGGCCTTTGTGAGCCATCCCGAGCACACGCGGAGCCTTCGCGTCATCGAGCAATCTGGGCCGGAGCCACAGCAACTCCACCGCAGCCACAACGAACAAGGCAGCGACCAGCACTACCTTCACTACCAGAGTCTCGCCGTATGGCGTGGCGATTGCGGGAGGGGCCGTTACCTGTATCCAGCTGTTGTAGAGCCCGGACAGAAAGAGGGTTACGATGCAAACCAGCGCCAGCGCCCAGAATCTGCGGAACACCGGCGGCAACACGGTCTTGTGGTCGTCCGGGCTCAGGCTTCTGAGCAGGACCGGCACGGCAAACGCCACGTAAACGACGCCTCCGATCCAGGTGCTGCTCGCGAGCATATGCATGAGGTGGTTCACCAGCCCGGGGGTGCGCACACCGGTGCCAACGGCAACATGGCTGGTGAAGCCTATCGCTACGGCGCAGGCGACCGCCAGGAGTAGTGGCAGGGACGCCGAAAACGCACTGTCCCCCCGGGTACTGTCCCGGGCACCGTCTTGGGCTGTCGCTTGCGAAGCGTGCGCTTCTCGGCCCGCAGTCGCTGCTGAGCGCTCTCGGCTCACCCCCACGGCGAGCACCACCGCCAGGACGAGCCAGAGCGCCATCCGCCATAGCCAGGAAACGCCCCAGCTGGTTTGGAGCGCAACCTCCACCAAGGGGATGCCGCCCAGTATCTGTGCCTGCCCTACAAGCTCGACGAACGAGCCTACCAGGAGTATCCCGGCCCCCGCTCCAGCTACCGACAAACGGAGCCTGGAAAGGGGATTACGCAAAGCGGGAAAACGCGTCCCGTTCCCGAACGCCGACCGGAAGGCGAAGAGGTGCAACAGCAGAGCCCCGATCACGGCTGCGAGGCCCAGATGCGTAAGCCAGCGTCCTGCAGCCTGCACCGGAGACGCCCGGGGCGGATCATCCGCTCCGGGAGCCACCGCCGCCGCTTCAAGCGGTTCTCCGACTGCAAAGAGGAAGAACCCCTCCAGCGGGTGACCGTCGACGGCCGAGACGCTTCGCCAGACGACGGTGTAGGTGCCGTCAGGGAGTTCCTCCTGCAGCGCAGCGATCAGGCGTCGCGGATCATCCGGATCGACCGCGGTCTCTTCAAGCGCCGCCTCGGTGCCGTCGGCATGCAGCACCTGAATCTGACTGCCGCGCGGTTCGATCGCTTCGCTGAACGTAACCTCGATACGCTCGGGTGTGGCGTCAAGAGAGGTCTCCGGCTCGGGTTCAGCGCTCACCTTGTAGGCGTGAGCGTCAAGATTCGCCGGAGCCGCGAGCCCAAGCGCCACGACGAGAGCCAGAAGCCCCGGGGCGCACAGTGGCGTGCACAGTCGCCTCATTGTCTCATTCACCTCCACCGTCTTCGCCACGCTGCGTACGCGGTTGCGGCAGCGCTGATAATCGCCACCAGCAGCGCCGCTATAGCAAGAAATCGAATGCCCGCGAGGCGATCTTCCAGCGCGGCAGCGGTTCCCTGCGCCGATTCCGCGGTGCTCAGCGCGCCGCGAACGGCATCCTCAACCTCGCGCGCTTCCGCCAGACGTTCGGGAAAATGGATCTCGCCCGAAGACACCACATCGTCGAAACCGCCGCCCAGCGAATACGAGACAAAGGTCTCGTCGAGATCCATCCCTTCAACACTGCCGAAGAACCGGAATTCGTACGCACCCGGACGCGTGGGAATCAGGTCCGCGGTGTAGTGTCCCGGTTGTCCCCACACGTCACGCAGGTCGAAAACCTCCGATGTTCCCGACTGGTCATGCGTTACTTCAACCTGCATGGTTTCCTGCAGCCCTTCGACCCCCGCTGCGGTATCGTCATGTCCGTTGTTGTGTCCGGCGTTGTGGCCATGCCCGTGACCATTCTCATCCCCACTGGTGACCCGGAAGTCTATCCCGTTCTTGTATCCTTCGTATGCAGGTTCCTCCATCCAGCCCACAAGCAGCTCGTACTCGCCGACCTGCCGACTCTCATGGGCACACACTCCTCCTACGGATGCACCCAGCATAAGCACGACAAGCGCCGGCATGAGCGGTCCACGGCTGAGCGGCTTTTTCAGTGACGGAACTCTCATGAGTCGCCTCCTCGTTCGGCGCCTTACCCGGCGGCCTGATGGTGCTCGGCCTCGGAACCGGTTTGCTCCTCCTCGTCGTCCCTGAATGCAACCAACGCGTGCACGAAGTACAGGACCAACATGAGGACGACGATCGTGTAGCCGATAATCCTCAGCAGGAAGATCTCGGCCACAAGCCACGCGACCGCCTGTATGCCGAGTATGAGATACGCAAAGGCATGCCAGTTTTTCGTAAATACATTCATATCTGCACCTCTTCTCAGCCTCAGCCGATGATCGGAAAGAATCGCAGGATAAGCAGCGAGATCAGCGCGATTCCCCAGATCATGAGAACGACCAGTATCCCCGGTACCTGGGCGGCTGTGTACGCCCACTGACTGAGCGGACGAAACCTCCGCACCACGTCCGGCGCGCCGTAGGTTGTGCCTTTGAACGCGAGCTTCTCGTCTTCCACCGGCTCGCCTTTCAGCGCGGTCATGACCATTACGGTCATGAAGGACACGCCCCCGATAACGGTTATCAGCATGCCGATGCCGGCAAGGTTCATCCATGGTATCCACGGAGGCATCCCGGCGCCTGCATACGGAGCCATAATATCTGCGAACCGTCGCGGCAGACCGTAGTATCCGGATACTATGCCTCCCAAACCATAGAACACCATCCCGCCCGCGAACAGGTACGGTGTCGCCAACGCCAGCTTCGGATTCCAGAGCTTGCGCTTTGTGGCCAGAGGTACCAGGTAATGGGCGATGGCAAAAAAGGCCATCAGGACGGCTCCCGCTACCGGATGGAAATAGCCGGGTACTGCGAAGGAATGGCTCAACCACTCGGCGATTCCGGCCGCGATCAGCGATCCGCCGGCCAGAGCGCCGGGTATGGCCATTATGATGAATCCGCAGATGATCCAGGCGAAATCGGGGCTCCCCCAGGGAAGATTCCTCAGCCACCCGCCTTTCTTGTTGGGATTGCTCTTCAGGACGATGATCCAGGCGGCGAGCCAGGTCGAGAACAGGATGATCGGCGGGACGTCGACGAGCAGCGCCAACACCGAGCCCGCTGCGCGTTCGGCCGGGGGGATCGCCGGGTCGAGCAGAAAGTGATAGAACCACGTCGGCGGTACGAGGAACATGTAGGCGCCCCAGACGGTGCGCAAGTACTTCTCACCGCTCGTAGTCGGTGCGTTCCACTGGTAGGCGACGATGAAGGCGGCGATATACATGGCCACCAGCGGCACATAGTGAATGATGTGAAAGTAGAAGTGAAACGCGTGGTCCCAGTCGCCGGTGGCTACCGGATCGGCAATGCCGATAAGCGGCCCGAGACCGAGGTACATCGTATACAGCACCGCGACGTAGCCGAACAGCCCGAGCACGGCAACAACGCCGGTCGCGAACGCCAGGTGGTTGATATTGCGCCTCGGTCGTTTGCGCACCGCTGTGGTAAGGTACTGCCCGTAGATGATCAACGAGCCGATCGAAAGAATCGTATATGACAGATGCTGAACCCAGGTGTACTCAAAAGGCGAGGTAACTGGGTTCGCCATGTAGGTGGTATCGGCGCCCAGCAGGAACGCGATTATGCTCAGTAGCAAGCTGATCGCAATTAGCCAGAAAGCCACCCACCCGAGCTTGGTCCCACCGGCAAGCTTGGTGTTTGTTTCCAGCAGCCCCAAGCCGAACCCCAGCACCAGCAGGATTGAAAACAGTCCCATGCCGTAGAAGAAGATGAGCGTCGCGTGCCCGGTCATGAAGCTGTAGAACTGGTCCTGCAGCACACCGCCGAGTGCCGGGATTCGGCTGGCGGCGGCGAAGATCGCGAGCAGGCCGCCGAGGCCGATTACCAACAGCTGCATATACAGGAAAGCTTTGACCAGTTTGCGGTCCTCAGGGTCAACCCTCTCCCAAAGCTCCTGAACAAACGTCATACGTCCTCCCCCTCGTCCTCGTCATCGGCTGCTGCAGCGACTGCCACTTCCGACAAATCCTCCACAACCTTGATCTCCATCGTCATCTCATGGTGCCCGATCCCGCAAAAGATGTCGCACACGGCGGTGTAGGTTCCCGGCTCCGTGAACTCGATCAGGAAATGCCCTCCGTGACCCGGCGAGATCGCCCAGGTTCGCGAGCCTCCCTGCGGTAACTGGAAGCGAATCCCATGACTCACGTCGGTGCTGGCGGCCTGGACAAAGTACTGTTTCCCCGCTTCCAGAACGACACGATCGGGAACAAAGCGGAAGGACTCTGCAATCAGCGGCAGATGAAACTGGTCAGCGATGTAGTAACCGTCCTCGTCCTGATCAGCAGTATCCATCCATGCTTCAACCATATCCCTGCTCACGGCGGCATCGATGCCGTCGGATCTTACAGCGTCGGCGGTATCGATATGTGCCCCACCGGCTTCGGGAACCAATGCCCCGAACGCCGCCCATATCAAGGCGCACAATAGGGTTGCCATGCCGGAGCTCACCGAGATGACCTGCTGTCGTGTCCCGGTTTGAAATCTTCTGAACATCTGACTCCTCCTTTGACCGGGTTCCTGCCGGTCTTGATCCGAACGCCTGCCTGCGCGCCGTCATAATTCGGGCGATGCGCGTCAATGGTGCGCAGGCGGCCCGTCGGCGCCGGGGACGTTCCCATCGGCATCCGGTACGTCCAGCCACGCCATCATCCCGGCCTCCATGTGCTCCGGAATGTGACAGTGGATCATCCACCGGCCGGGTTGTTCGACTTCAACCAGAATGTCCCAGGTCTCGCCCACCGGTACGGTAACGGTGTCCTTCCATGCCAGATTGTCGTTGGGAACGCGGTCCTTGGTGATCACGGCGAAGCGCTGGCCGTGCAGGTGAATGGGGTGGTGCATCGGGTGATCGGAGTCGGCACGATTGTGTATACGGATGACTATCTCGTCACCGGGCTCGGCCCGCATTTCGATATCCAGATTCTCCAGCGCCTGGTCGGGCTCCCGCAGTATCCAACGGATATCCTCGGTCGTGCTCATCGCGTTATGCGCTACGTGGTCGTCGTGCCACTCGATGCCGTCGATCAGGGCAATCTGGTAGAGCGGACCTCCCATCATCCGCATATGCGCGCCATGGACATCCCAGTCCATCCAGATATCGAGGTCGAGGGTGTAGTCTGGATCCCGACCGCGTGCGGCGGCCAGTCGCTCGCTGTCGACGAGCTCACGCTCTTCCGGCCAGGATGCCTCCCAGCGCGCTTCGTCAACATCGCCGGGTGAAACATCAACCCTTGAGAGCACGCGGCGGCCGAGCGGCGCATCGTGCAGCACCCTGACTTCGCCGGATTCGGTATAGAATACGTCGACGCTGAAACGTTCGGCAGGGCCGACCATGACCGAGTCGACTTCCTCGGCTCGTTCGTAGGTGCTCAAATCGCTTGCAACCAGCCGCGTGGGCATGCCCTCGAACCTCACCTTGTAGGGTCGGGCGCTGGCGACGTTGAGGATGTGATAGCGTACGATCTCGCCCGCCTCGGCTTCGAAGCGGTAGTCCTTCTCGCCGTTGACGACCACAGTTCCCCCGAAGCGCCCCATCATCGCCATGTTGGTATGCTCGTGCCCGTACGGGAAGATCCTGCGCTCGCCGGTGCCGTAAGCCATGTCCTCTTCGAAGACGATGTCGTTGATGATGATCGCTTCTTCGCGATCGTAGGAATCATTGCCGCCGGAGTAGTGTCCTTCCTCCGGGTCGTAGACGATAATCATCCCGTACAGGCCGAGATCCTGCTGGCGGTCTTCGCGGATATGCGGGTGATACCAGAAGACGCCTTCGTCCGGGAAGGTTACCTGGTACTCAAAGGTCTCACCCGGCTCCACCGGATCCTGGGATACGCCGGCGACCCCGTCGAAGCGAATGTCGTGTCGCAGGCCGTGCCAGTGGATGGTAGTCGGTTCGTTCAGATTGTTCGTGAAAGGGACGGTGATCTCGGCACCGACCGGGACACGGAGTACAGGGCCGGGTATCGACCCGTTGTAGGCGTACGCGCCGGGGATCATTGTCCCCGCACCATCGTAGTTCACCGGATCGGCGCTGATCGCGTATTCGTCGCCGTCTGCAAGATCGACGATCTCAACGTCCGTACGCGCCATCTCATCTGTCTCAATGATATCGCGTTCCGGCACGATCTCGGGCTGAGGTGCCCCGAGCAGCACGCTCACCTGAGAGCCGGGTAGGAAGGCAATGACACCGAGAAGAAGCCAGATCGTCCGTAATCTCATCTTACGTCCTCCCTGAAGCCGTCCGGCTCGTTCGGGACGAACGGCCTCGAATCGATCCTTAATCTTCCCTGTTGCGCGTTGTCTCTGGTAAGGCTTTGGGGTAGCTTTTATTATAAAAACAGTCAACAATTTCAGTCAAGGAATAAATGGCCGTTTGGAGACATCCTCACCGAAGGAGGATGATGGGGGAGTGTTATGGTAAAAAGAAGCGTATCAATTCTCGCGATCGTGCTGGCGGGAGCGGCGCTTGCCGCCTGCGAAGAGGCCGATGCGGAGCCGGAGGCGGACGTCACTGCCTATGTTCTTGCATACCACTGGGGCTTCGCGCTGTTTGATGAAGAGGGACGGGAGCTCGAGAAGTTGGAGGTCCCGCAGGGCAGTACGGTCGCACTCGTAGCGGTGAACGACCACGCGTTTGATGCCATCAACGAGCTGCCGCAGCCGGTGGCGAATGCAATGCTACAGCTCGATCTGCATGCGCGTGTGCGGGAGGACATCGAGCAGGGCCTGATCCGGGATCCGGCCGAGTATGGAATGTCGCTCGAGCGTGAGCTCGCGCAGGTGGAAGAGGACGCGGACGACGATCTGCACCACGACCACGATCACGGCGAGCATGCACATTACCTCGGCGAGGGGCACGAGTACGCGCACAGAGACACCTACATGGATCACGGGCTTCGAATCCCAGGCTACGACGTCGAGATCGAGAGAATCCCATTCGACGCGCCTCTGCCGAACTTGACGGTCTTCGATGCCGACCGCGAGGGCACGTTTCAGTTCGAGTGCACCCAGAGCTGCGGATTCGGGCATCCGCACCCACGAGAAATGCTCGCGGTGCGGTGAGAGTTTCAGCCCAACTATGGCCCTACCGGGCCGAAGGAGAACGTATATGCCATCTCGAGCAACAAAAGCACTCGCAGTCACGATTGCCGCGCCTTTGATTGTGGGGATAGCGGTGTTCGCGGGAATCCGGCTCGCACGCGTGGTGGAGCGTGCCGAACAGGGCGAACGCGGCGACGAGCTCGAACAGGTTCAGACCGAGGAGGGACAGCTTGCGCTTCAGGAGCCGCTTCAGCACGGCTTCGCCGAAGAAATCGATCCGCCGGAGCGCGCTGCCGAGTTCACACTGCAGGACCAGTCGGGTGAGACAATAACATTCAGCGAGGACGCCGGCGACGGGGTTGTGGTGCTCGGCTTCTGGTTGACCCGCTGCACGCATGGCTGCCCGATCAACGCGTACACGGTGGCGCGGCTGCAACAGCTGCTCGAGGACCGGCAGCCGGAGATAGCTTCAGACGTCACGTATCTCGCGGTGAGCATAGATCCGGAGCACGACACCCTCGCGGAACGCCGCGAGTTCGTAGACGAGTACCTCGCGGAGTACGGAGGAGCGGTCCGCTTCCTCGGCGGTGACCGCGAGGAACTCGAGCCGGTCTGGGACGATTATGCGGTATACGTGGAGACCCGCTCTACCGCTGCCGAGCTCGAGCGCCTGGAAATGACCGAACAGCAGCTTCTTCAACAGACTGAACAGGAAATGCATGGCGGCCATCATGCGGCGGTGCCCGAGGCGGTCCGGCAGGGCGTGATCGAGGCCGTTGAGCGTGCCGTTGCCGACGATCATCTGGTGGTTCACAACGATGTGATCTACCTGATCAAGGACGGGCAGTTGCGCTACCGCCTGCTCGGTCACGACATCGATGCGGAAATCGTCGCGGAGAAAATAGCGCGCCTCGCCGGCGGCTGAAACCACACGGGTTACTCCAGATGCCGGGCGGGCGAGCGGACGTGGTCGCCGCTTACCGGTGACAGCCCCCGGAACTCATCGCGGTAACGCGCAGCGGCCTGCTCGGCTCGATGTTCCTGTGCGTATGCATAGCGGGAGTAGTAGTGGCCGGCGTGTACGTATTTGAGTTGCGTGGCGGTAAGCTCGGCAAGAAACGGATCATCTTCGGGAGGCAGCGCCTCACGCACTGTGCGATACAAGCGTTCCCGTCGATCGCCGGTCAGGAAGCGGGGCTCTCCGGCTGCATGGGCGCGGTCGGTACGCGGGGCGACGTACTCCACCCGCGGCATATCGTCGGTGTTGAGCGGCGCCGCGGCAAAGACTCCTGATGCCGAGAGGTTTCCGACGTAATGGCGGAGAAGCATCGCTTCGTAGTATTCGGAACTTTCTTCGGGGCCGGAGAATGCGTCCCGGGCTGCGCCGGCGACGACTGAGGGGTCGAACGGATGATCAGCATCGCGATGGCCTACCAGCGCAACGATCGAGGCCGAGGCATAATGGTCTCCGCGCCAGATCGTCACCCGCGGGAATACCTCGTTCATCGTTCTCGCGATGAAACCCAGTTCGCGTTCGGAGACCTGGTACAGAGGAATCCACTGGACATAGATCCCGCCTTCGCGCAGGCGACGGTGTCCGAGCCGGTAATGCTCGAGCGTGTACAAGTTCCCGGTGCCTTGCTTCCAGGGCGTGAACAGGTCGCTGACGATTACGTCGTACGTGGCGCGACTGCGCATCAGGCAGTTGCGGCCGTCTTCGGCGTGCACCGTGACACGTTCGTCGCCGAAGAGATGGTTGTTCCACCGCGAGAACTGCCGTTCAGCGAGGGTGACCACCTCAGGCAGGATCTCACACACAACCACCTCCTCAACCGGGAAGAATAGGGCCGCTCCGGCGGTGATTCCGGTCCCCATTCCGAGATAGAAAACCCGGCGGGGGGCAGGGTGCTGCAGCAGGGCAACAGCGGTTTGGTTGCGCTCCGGCTCCAGAGAGCCGGAGCTGCCGAGCGTGTAGTAGTTGTTGACCCGGAGCACTCGGCTGCCGTCCCGGGTGTCGACAGCGGCAACGGTCGCGTGTGACCCTTCGATCCCTTCCACGAGCACTTCTCCCGGCCGGACGCCGAACGCGATGTTCCGGAGACCCGGCGGCTCGAACCACAGCAGTAGCGCGACCGCTGCCGCCGCAGCCAGGAGTAGCGCCTTGTTCCGCTTCAATGGAACCGTCGCGGCAAACAACAGCAGCAGCGCCGGATACATCGCGGCGAGCACGAGAAGGCTTCGCCATACTCCGAGGGTCGGGAGCAGCACGAAGCCACCCGCGAGTGAGCCGGCAATCGCCCCGAGCGTGTCTGCCGAGATGAGTCCTCCAACCGCCGCCCCGGCCGTAGTGTAACCCCGTTCGAGAAACCGCATCAGATACGGGAGCACCGAGCCGAGGAGAACTCCCGGAAGGAGCATGACCGCTATTGCTACCCCGGCAACCGAAAGCAGGTACGCCGCGAAGCCTCGCTCGGGGCTAAGGTACGCGAGCCCGTCGGTGGCGCAGTAGAACAGCCAGGGGCTTGCAGCAGCGGCTGCAGCTGCCCCCATCAGGAGCGCAACCAGAGTGGTCTCCTCCCGAACGCGCGTGAGCCGCGCGAGCAGGTGCGCCGCCACCGCGCCGGTCGCGAGCGAAACGAGAAAGACCGTCAAGACGAGCGCATAGGTATACGCTGAGTTCTGCAGAACCTGCGCAAACAGGCGTGTCCAGATGACCTCAATTGCGAGCGTCGCAAAGCCGGAGCAGAACGCAACCGTCCGGATTATACGTTGTAAGCGCTGCGGCGATCCGGAGCCATGGCCGGCGGCGGTGCGAAGCGGCTGTGAAGTGACAGCGCCTGTAGCGCCTCCAGTGTCGGCGCTTGCCAATCTCGGGCGCCCCTTCAGCGCTGCGACGAGGCCTACACCGAGATCGAGCACAATCGCGCTCGCATACGCAGCCTGGATGCCGATTACCGGAGGCAGAACGAAGCCGGCGGTGAGCGCTCCGCAGGCGGCACCCGCTGTGTTCACGGCGTAGAGCAGAGTTCCGGTGCGTGCAAGCCTCCCACGGCCGCGGATCAGGTGCTCGCTCATCAGCGGAAGCGTTCCACCGATCAGGAATGCGGTCGGAAAGAGCAGGGTTGCGGCGATTGCGGCTTTGGTGACGCCGTCGAGCACAGCCGAATGGCCCACCTGGGCATAGATTAGCGGATAGACCAGGTAGTAGGCGTCCAGCAGCAGAAAATACCCGAGTGCGGTTGCGGCGACGCCGATCTCAAGCAGCCCGAACCAACGCAGGGCCGACTGAAAACGCCGAGCGCGAGCTCCCCAGAACCGGGCGCCTGCAGCAAGACCGGCGAAGAATATCGCGATCGAAATGGCGGCTGCCCGCGCCGTGCTTCCGAACAGCATGCCGAGCTCGCGTACCCACAGCACCTGGTACACCAGGGCCGTGAATCCGGAGAGGAAAAACAGCACCAGAAGCACGGTGTGTTTCTGTGCCGCGCTGCGCTTCGATCTCATAAGCGTGTGAGAAGAGCGTCTTCACCGTAGCGCGAGCCCTATTGCTACGAACACCAGCGGGAGGTACGTGACCGAAGCGCGTAACAGAAGGCGGGCGTGACGCCTGTCGTAGTGCCTGCAGAGCGAGATAGCCCGGTACGCGAAGCCGATCCAGAGGGCGGTCGCCGGCAGGGCGTACCAGGGATGTACGAGCTCCAGCGGAACCGGAAGCAGAGAAGCGAGGAGAGTCATTACCGACCAGGCAAGGATCTGCCGCCGCACCCGTTGTCCTCCCAGGTCAATGACCGGCAACACCTTCAGATCGGCTCGGCGGTAGTCGCTGAGATTCTTGAGCTGTACTGAATAGAAGTGCGGAAACTGCCAGGCGAACACGATCGCCGCCAGGGCCCACGCCTCGGCGGACGGCGTCCCGGTCGCCGCGGTCCAACCCACCAGGGGCGGCATTGCCCCGGCAAAGGCTCCAATTGTGGTGTGTGCAGGGGTTCGCCGTTTGAGGGGGGTATACAGTCCCAGGTATATGATGAGGTTGGCAACCGCGAATACGCCGCACAGAACCCCTACCCACAGCGTGAGAATGCCTGTTCCGATCGCCGAAAAGCAGATACCGAACGTAAGTGCGATTTGCGGCTGCATGCGTCCTGACGGCAGCGGTCTGCCGGCGGTTCGCGGCATCAAGCGGTCGATATCGCGTTCAAGATAGTGGTTCAACGCAAACATGCCGGCGGCGAAAGCCGATACGCCCACTGCAAGCACCACCAAACCAAGCCAACCACCCCCCCCGGGCATACGCGACGCTACGCTCCCCGGCCCGGCCTCGATGGTGTCACCGACCCGTGCAGCGATCAGATATGTTCCCAGGGTAACGAGCAACAGGAGTGTCGCAAGGCGTGGCTTCGTCAGCTCACCGAACGTGGCGAGCGTACGAACGATCGGGACGGTGGTGTCGTCGACCGCACGTGGTGTCGATCCGATCGTCTCAGACATCTCGCCATCAACCCCTAGAACTCCACATCGAACGACGTTCGGGAATCGGTGCCGTGGTCCGAACTGAGATCGTTTGACGTTCCGTAAGCGAGCATGAATGTGTGCGTCTCACCGGGGTTGAGAGGATTGTCATACTCATCGCCCGAATCAAGCGGCCGGCGGAAGTGGAGCATCGTTCCTCCGTCGGTCAGTTCGCCGGCAATGAGCTCGACGTCATCGGTACCCCCGAGCTCGGTATCCGGCCGGTGTGTGGTCAGCTGATCGCCGTAGTGGTCTTCGATTACGACGTTGCCGTCGTCTTCCACATAGCCGATTATGATGTCGGCACCGCGCATTGTGGCCTCCGGATCAAACCCGACACCGACCCAACCTTGCTCGGGCGAGGTCACGATGAACTCGGCCATGTCACCGTCCACACGCCATTCCAGCGTCATGTCGATCGCTTCGACGCGCTTGAAGCCCTCATCGGTCTCGGTGACCTCCGGCGGCGGGTCGCACGCTGCCACAGCGGCTATGACCGCCGCGAGTAACATAGCTCGGCGCAGGGTAATTCGCATGCCTTGCCTCCTTTACCGGTGCATCGCGTTTGATCGTTTGATGGTGTGTCCTGTTCTCCTCCGTTCCACGCATCGATCCAGCCTGCCAGCCTAAAGTTGACTAAAACAGTAACATTATGATAACCGGGTTCGGCTGATTTGGCAACTGACCGTAAGACCGTTCGGGAAACCCGGATTCGCTTCACGCTTCAGGGCGCGCCCGCGGAGCTGCCCCGGCGGGCTTCGACGAACGACCTGATCCCCGCAATCAGATAGACCAGCGCGATGACAGCCATAGCGCTCGAGGCCAGCGCGGCGGCATCCGGGCCCGCGAGAAGGCCGGGAACACCGCGCCCGAGGCCCCCGAGAACCACCAGAAGCGCGAGCGCCATCGCGGCATGCATAAGGTGTTTGCGCCAGGCGGAAACCCGCGCAGCCAGTATCCCCAGCGCAGTCAACAGTACGCCCGGACCGGCCGGAATCAGAACTGTCCAATGGGGAGGGGCTCCGGGCTCCATCAGGCCTAAGAACAGCCCGATTCCGAGCAGAACGAACGCCATACCGGTGATTACTGTCGTTCTCGGCATATTACCTTCCTCCTGAAGAGTTCCGCCGGTGAGCTGCGCTCGGGCTCACTCTGCGCCCCAGTCGTGTTTCCCGGTGTAGTTCCGGGGCGAAGAGGCAGGCGGCTCATGCGCATGAGTCGCGGTGTGGATCATCCGCTGCGTCAGGCTTTCGGCGAAGCGTCTCAGCTCGCCGGCGTTGCGTTCGTCAAGCGAATGCTCCCAGCGCGCGACCTCCTCCTTGCACACCGAGTGCAGTCGATCACGAAGCCGCTCGCGCCCCGGTTCATCGCCATCGCCGGAGCGCACGTGCTGCTCGGCGAAGCGCTCCACTGCGGTCTCGATTAACTCTTCAACCTGTGGAACGGCCATCAGGCGGCGGTCGTAATTGGCATCTACAATCGGACTCACCGATTCGATGCTGTACAGCGCAACGGAACTGAGATCATCGGCCTGCGCTTCCACGATGCGCGGTACGCTGATATCGATCAGAACGAGCGGGCGTCCGTTTCGGTGTCGATCCAGCGCCTGCAACTGCGTGCGGTTGATCAAATAGCGATTGGCGTACTGCAGGCTGAGGAACGCAAGGTCGGCTTCGGCAAGCGCAGGCTCGATCTCGTGCAGCCCTGCGATCGATGCGTCCAGTTCTTCGGCAATCGGCAGCGCGTTCTCACGCGTACGGTTGGCGACTGTAAGCGAACGAACCTCGCGCTTGCGAAGATAGCGCATGATCTGGGTCGCCATTTTGCCGGCGCCGATTACCAGAGTGCGCTTGTCGGCCAGCCCATCGCACAGGCGAGCGGCCATCTCCACCGCGGCTACCGAAACCGAAACCGTACCGGCTCCAATCTGAGTCTTGGAGCGAGCCTGTTTGCCGATTCTGAAAGCCTCATGGAACAATCGGTTCAGCACCGGGCCGGTTGTGCCGGTGTCGACTGCCTGTCGATAGGCGTCTTTGACCTGCCTGACGATCTCAACCTCTCCGACAACCAACGCATCGAGGCTGGTAATCACCCGGAACAGATGCCGTGCGGCTTCGCGTTCGTGGAGACAGTAAAAGGAGTCCTGCCATGGGCGAATGTCGACCGCCTTGATCTCGCGAAGGACGCTCCGGACGAACTTGGGGGCTTCGACAGCGGAGCTGCAAACGAGCAGGATCTCGACGCGATTACAGGTGCTCAGCAGGGCTGCTTCACGAATTCCGGGTTGCTCATAGAGGCGCGTGAGACAGCTCGGCAGCTCTGCTTCGGAGACGGCGATCTGTTCGCGCCTGTCGACGTCGAGCGACTTGTGGTTGGCCCCGTACAGGACAAGGGTCATCGCGCATCCCTCGTTGGCCCGTTTGGTACCGGAACTCCAGCGTCTTTTTGGACGGGCACCGTCAGCAAAGCTCTATCCCTTACCCGGACAACCGGCCGCGGGATCAGCCCGGGCGTGAACGTCATTGATTATAAAAACACTCAACAATAGCGTCTGTGTACAAGGGTAAAGCACCTTGCGGCGATCTGTCCAACCGGATTTCGTGCTGTGGGCAAATTTCGCCGCTGACATAACGGCAATCATGAGTTCGAGTAGCTGCGGCGCTTCTGCCGGTGCCGAGAGAATCAGCACCAAAAACGCCATGGGATGCACCCCTTCCGTCTTGGCAGGCTTGTCAAATGACCCTGCACCGGCTATGGTAGTCCCGCGTGACGGCGTGATTGTCCAGTACCGCCTGAACCGAACGAGAAAACCAAATGAACGCTGATCTGCAGCAACTCTTCGACGGTCCGAGTTACCGAGCCAAAGACAAACAAAAAGCAAAACTGTTTCACGCAATTCGCTCCACCGAGGGGGGCACTCGGAAGCAATTGGCCGACCAGTTCGCATTGCGCCGCACCACCGTGTCCCATCTGGTCCAGCAACTGCTCGATGATGACCTGGTGCGCGAGGGCGAGCTGCGAAACAGCCGTCGCCTGGGGCGTCCGCAGATCCCTTTGTATCCTAACTTCAACCGCTTCACTGCCCTTGCGCTCTACTTCGTCTCAATGGAGTTGAAAGGTGCACTCCTCAACTCCGCCGATGAGGTTCTTGCCGAACGCAGCGTGACGCTCTCGGAACAGAGCAACCACGCTCAACTTACGAACCGGATCGTTGAAACCGCGCATGCGCTGCGGCAACAGGTGCCGCCCGGGTCCGAGCTGCTAGGATGTGGAATCACGTTTCCCGGATATGTGGACACCTACCGCCGGCGATGGGTGTTCGCCGCGCGCTGGCCCGGCCTGCGCGAGTTCTCCGCAACTCAGATTGAATCTCGTCTCAATCTGCCGCTTGCCTTTCGGCGGTCGCTCGACGCCGAGCTGGACTACCTCTTAGGGCGATACCCCGAATACCGCACCGGCGGGACCCTGTTGGTGCACTGGGGCTACGGCATCGGCAGCTCCTATGCGCATGACGCACACATAATTCAGACCGTCGCCGGGGGATTCGGCGAGATCGGGCACGTTGCGCTGTGCGAAGGCACGAACGCGGCGCGGTGCATTTGCGGCCGAACGGGGTGCCTTGAAACCGAAGCGGCCTTGTGGGCGGTCTTGCCGCGCCTGCGTGAGTCGGTCCCCGATCTCCCTCACGGTGAGGAGGAGTTCTCGCGCGCGTTTCTGGAACGCAACCTTGCCGAGCATCCGCAAGTCAAACATGCGGTCGCTGCATTTACGCGCGCGTTGGTAGTGCTGCACACGCTGTTTGCCCCTGAACGCATGGTGCTGTACGGGCCCTTTATCGACAGCGACGAAATCTATCGTACTGTTGCCTCGGGTGTCTATCACGCATTTCCGGAGAACTTTACCAAGTTACTGACAATTGAGCGCATTCGAACCGCCTTCGCCGGCGATTTGTTCGGAGCAACCTCCGGATTCTTCCGCGACGCCTATACCCGCTACCTGCTTGCCAGTTGAGCCGGTGCGAACGTTACGCGTGCGCCACCGTCCCTCTTTCCTCATGCTTTGGCATTGAAAACCTCCCTTCCGGCGCACCATACGTGGCGTATCTGTAGCCTGGGTTCGCCTTCCGAGTAGTCAAAAACGGTCAGATTCGCCGGCTGGTCGATACTGAGTCCGGTGGTGACGGCATCCTCGATTCCGAGCATGCGGGCGGGGTTGAGCGTGCATAACCGTATCACCTCGCCGAGCGCCAAACCGGTGAAGCGCTGACAGTGGGCAATATCCCAATCGAGCAGATGGGCCGCACCGGCGAGAAAGCTCGTACCCGGTAAGCCTAAGTGACCGTCGGGAAATACCTCCACATCGATCTGTCCCCATTTATAGATGCCGGGGGCCTTGCCGCCCAACAGCGCCGCATCGCTGACGAGGATCAGACGGGACAACCCCTTCGCCCGGTGAAACACCTTCACGACCGAATCCGGCAGGTGGAATCCGTCGCAGATTATACTCGCCCAGAGATCGTCCTGCGCGAGTTGCTCCCAAATGTAGTTCCGGAGGCGAGGTATTAGGGCGTGGCTGCCGTTGCCGATGTGCGTCGACAAGCGCGCCCCGGCTTTCACCGCACGCCGGATTGTGTCCGGCTCGGCGCCGCTATGGCCGATCGCGACACAGACGCCGTCAGCGGCGAGCTTCTCGATAAACTCTATTGAGCCGCTTCGCTCGGGCGCAAGCGTTACGATCCGAATCCGGTTCCCGGAGGCGGTCTGCCACTCGCGGTATTCGCCGTAATCGGGATCGCGGACGTAGCTCGGGTCATGGGCGCCGCGTGGCCCGTCTTCAGAGGAAACGTAGGGTCCTTCGATATGCAGTCCGGGAACAGCCGATTGCAGAAGCGGATCACGGTCGAGAACCTCCGCGATGATGCCGAGGTTACGCAGCAGGCGATCCTGCGGTGAGGTTACGATTGTGGGAATGTGCTGTGTGGTGCCGGATTCGGCCAGGTGCCGGTGGATAGCCCGCAGGTCGTGTTCGCCGAACTCGTCCAGGCTGTAGTCGCTGCCCCGATAGCCATTGACCTGAACATCCACAAATCCGGGGCTGACGAACGGTTTGCCTGCGGTGTCTCCGCACTCAGTCGAGGCCGAGTCCTGCGGTTCGAGCAGATCGCGAATTCCGCCTTCGTCGAACTGCACCTCGATTTCTCGCCCATCGAAAACCGAAATACCTCGTACTGTGTTCACGGCGCCCCCTACTGTGAAGGAGTTTATGTTATTAACCTAATATGTTATTAACAATAAGGTCTGAAACGAGACCTGTCAAGCGCAAGGTTTGCTGATTATTCTCATCGCATGGTATTAATGGCTCAGAGGAGTCAGCAGAAGAGCCTCAATGCCGCGCGGGGGCAGGCAGCGTTATACAGCCGGGGGCGGCCGGCAGGAACGGCTGGTGAACCGGGTGTGGTGCTCAATCTCGACGAGCGCCGTAACGCGTAAGATGAGCGTCAGGCGGAAGCGGGTCGCAACTCTCTCGGCTATGACGTGGATGTGACGCCCGAGTGGCCGGATTCAATTCTGATAACCCACGGCAATTGCGACGTGTTTCTCGACGCAGCCGCCGCTTCACTGGCCAATCGCAAGTAACCCGTCGAGCGCATCAAACCTCGAACCGCGCCGACGCGACGGCGCGGCGGTTTTTCGTAGACATTGCCGCTACAACCGTTTATAATATGGACCTTGCTGGCATAGCGTTCGACGATACGGCCCACCCTGCGGTAGTTCAACTGCCAGATTACGGCGCGGGCATTCGGGCCGGTGTGTTCTCAGGGAGCCCAGACCTGCAGAATGACGAGATCGGCCTCGGGTAAGAGCGCCGAGATTGCCCTGCTTGGCAGGGCAGGCGATCGTCTGGACGCCGAGTTCCTGAAGCTCGCCACGCCGGCTCGGATCGGAACACCGGGCGACGCCGTAGAGCTTGGCACCGGTTCCGGTGAGGCGTTAAGCGAGGATAGATCCGATTTTGCTCGAAGCTCCCACGATCAATACCCGCTTGCCGGTCAGATTCATGTGCGCATCTCCTTATTCAGCCCTATGGCCGTATGGTGAGAGAGCAGCAGCTCATTTCGAGCCCTGCCGATCCCCAAAGCTTACGGCAGCAGCGGTCTGCGCGATACCGGGCGCCTGGCGCTTCGGCCCTGAGGAGATGCCGTCTGAGGAGATGCCGTGCGCTTACGGCCGTGTTTGTTTGGGTGCTGTTGACCTGAGTAATCGAACGCATACAATTAAGAACGGGGGACAGCCTAATTATGCGCAGACATGCCAGGATCAGACACCGGGGCTGGGTGGAGTGCGAAACCGGAGACGGGGTCTACCACGGTAGAGGGGTAGATATCAGCAGCTCAGGCATGCGGCTTGAACTGCCGGACGATGTGGCGCCGCAATCGGTGCGCTTCACCTTACCGGGAAGCGACCGGTGGCTCAGAATCCCGGTGCGGCCGGTGCGGACCGTCGATTCCGAGAACGAGCGCCGGGTTCAGACAGCGCTCGAGTTCGATTACCACAGCGAGCTCGATCGCCTCCAGGTCATGGAGTTCGTCCGTGAAGCCTTCTCAGGACGCAACCAACCGGACGCAGCGCGTGACACCCGCAAGTTGCCGCGGGTAGATTGCCGCATCGTCGATGTGCAATGTGATCGCCCGGGACTGCAGATCGAATGTATCGACAACATCTCGACCGACGGATTGCAGCTGCGCTTTGCCGGCAGGTTGCAGGCCGACGAAGCGCTCAGGCTGCGGTTTTGGTTTCCGGGGGACCGGCGGCCGGTCTCGGTGGAAACCGAGGTGATGCATATTCAGACCGAGCGGTTCGCCGAGTTCTCGGTGGCCGGCCTCGGTATCGTGCAGATCGAGGAGATCGACGCGGCTCGGTTGCGCAACTTCATCGTAGCGCAGAGCTCCGGAACCGCCCTGCGCTCGGTATTTGAACGTATGGCTCAGCGCACCGAGGGCGCGGACGAGGACGAGTACGCCGTCCCTCCTCACGAGGCTGAAACGCTGCTGCGAAGTGCCGCCGAACAGGGCGTCGCGGTGCAGCTGATGCTCGACCGGGCGGGCCGTGTCGGGCACACCGAGCTCCTTGCAGCAGGTGAGACGCTGCGGATGAGCCGGAACGGTTTCGGTGAGCGAGATTCCGCTGCTCCGGGGGCGGTAGCCTACGCAGGGTTGAGCGTTTGCGGCGACAGCGTTTTCTTTCGAAGCACGATCCGTTCGATTGCTGACGACTATCTGGAGCTGGAATGGCCGCGGGAGATCTACCGGTCGGAGAAACGCGCCGCCGGTCGAGAGGTAAGGCGTGACGACCGGGTTCATGTGCGCGTTGAGTTCGACCGCCTGCCGGGCCGCACCTTCACCGGACGGGTGCTGGATCTCAGCCGGCGTGGTCTCCGGTGCACGTTCTACTGCGATACCTTTCCGAGCGCTCTATTAGAGGTCGGTGCCGGGCTTCGATTCGACGTAGGCGAGGGGCCGCGGCACGGCGAGTTGCGGCACATCAGCGTTGAGGCGGTCTCGGAGGGGGTCTCTGTAACGGTCGGCATCGAGACCGACGTAGAGCGCGGAGAGCCTCACATTCAGGCTATTGACCCTGAGACATGGGAGCAGCTGAAGAGCTCGGGAAAGACAGCCCGTTTGGGCGCCGCTGCGGTCTCAACACCGGTCACCTTCCATGATGCGGCCGGACGGCCGATACGGGCGCTGATCAACGCAACGCGCGAGGGCTGTAGCGCCCCGGTGGTCGTTTTGCCGCCGGCGTTTGGGAAGAAGAAGGAGGCATTGGCGCCGCTGGCTGCAGTCCTGATCGCAACCTTCGTGCGGCACGGGCAGGACTTGATCACGATTCGTTACGACGGCGTTGATCGCCCGGGTGAGAGCTATTCCAGTGTTGAGGCGGTACAGCGCGGCTACGACATGCTGCGGTTTAGCATATCGCAAAGTCTCGAAGACCTGCGAGCGACGCTCAGGTTCATTGAATCAACCGACCTGTTCACCGCGCGCGGAGTTGTCCCGGTGACCTTCAGCATGGCGGCCCTGGAGGGCCGCAAGATCGCACTGGAACCGGGGGTGAGCGTCAATATTCTGGCGTGGGCGAGCGTGATGGGGGTGGCTGCCGGACAACCGGCGCTCGTCAACACGCTCGGGGGAATAGATCCGGTCGGCAATTTCAAACTGGGGGTTCCCAACGGCATCTGCGGGCTGCTGGGTCACTTGGTCGATCTGGACGTCATCGCCGAAGATCTGGTTGAACACGGATATGCCGGCAGATCGGATGCGCGCGCCGATATGGCGGGTATCGATATCCCTGTGCTCTGGATCTACGGCGAGCATGACAAATGGGTTACCGCCGACGATGTTATCGATATCATGAGCATCGCCGCCCCGGCCGAGCGCGAGCTTGTTCGCGTCCCGGCCGGGCACAACCTGCGCACCAGCGATGATGCCATCGCGACCTTCTCATTGATTGCTGAGTGGCTGTTTGCGAAAGTTCACAGGCGGGAGGTTCAGGCCGTACGCCCGGAGCGCGAAGAGCTGCTCGAGATCGTCACCCGCGAACGGGAACGGCTGGAGCGCCGCGAAGACCTCAACGCCGACACCTACTGGGAGCGGTATCTCATTGGTGCCGGAGACAGCGGCAGTGGCTATGACGTCTATCGTAATATCGGCGCCTTTCGAGCGTTTCTCGACCGTCAGGTAGTGTTAGCGGCAGTGAAGCCCGGTGCCCGTGTTGCCGATATCGGCTGCGGCACGGGACTCTTTCTCGAGCGCCTGCTGGTGGACCTGAAAGACCGAATGAGCGACGGGCCGGCGGTGGAGGTGACTGCGGTTGACCTCGTACCCAA
>PUNW01000319.1 GCA_003552665.1 Spirochaetaceae bacterium
CCACCACACCGTATACCACGCGCGCCGACGGCCGCGGCCCGGTGTGGTCCAACTCGCTCTTCGAGGACGCAGCTGAGTTCGGCTTCGGCATGCGCCTTACCGCCGACAAGCTGATGGAGTATTCCAAAGAGCTGCTTGAGAAAGCCAGCGCCGAGGGGCTCAAAGGCCTCGACACCAAGCTGGCAGAGAACCTCAGGAACAATCCGCAGAAAACCTCGCAGGAGATCGAGCAGCAGCGCACCTGGGTAGGAGAGCTCAAGCAGAGCCTCGCCGGCAGTAAAGCGGAGCTAGCTCAGGAGCTCGTATCTACCGCCGACAACCTGATCAGGCGTTCGGTATGGGCTCTCGGCGGCGACGGTTGGGCTTATGACATCGGTTTCGGTGGTCTCGACCACGTGATCGCCTCGGGACGCAACATCAACATTCTGGTCATGGACACTGAGGTCTACTCCAACACCGGCGGTCAGATGTCGAAAGCCACACCCACCGGCGCAATCGCCAAGTTTGCCTACAACGGCAAGTCCATTCAGAAGAAGGACCTCGGCATGATGGCGATGAGCTACGGCTACGTGTACGTGGCGCGGATCTCAATGGGGTACAATCGTATTCAGACCCTTAAGGCTTTCCAGGAAGCCGAGGCTTACGACGGTCCGTCGATCATCATCGCTTACGCGCCCTGTATTGCACACGGAATCGACATGTCGAAGAGTCTGCAGCACGGCAAAGCCGTTGTCACTTCGGGCATGTGGCCGCTGTTCCGCTATAACCCCGAGCTCGCAGACCAGGGCAAGAACCCGCTGCAGCTCGACAGCAAAGCGCCGTCCACCGACGTTGAGGACTTCATGTATAGCGAGATACGGTTCCGCAGCCTGAAGAGCAGCGAGCCCGAGCTGGCCGCCCGCTACCTCGACGCAACGCGCAGGCACGTCAAGGAGCAGTTTGCAACCTACCAGTACCTCGCCGAACGCCCCTACGACGGGGGTGCGGAAGGCTGACGGTACCAAACATCGTCGCGGCGCCGGCCGCCTGACCGCGCGGCGCCGGGTGGCGACGTTCGCTGATCGTTCCGGACAGCGACGCTCGCCGCAGACGAATACCGCAACTGAGAGTTCGGTAACCAATAAGGGCCGGCGCGCGATTAAACCTTGCGCGCCGGCCATTTCTGTTTGTGGGCTGGTTCTGTGTGCTCGCCGAAGTCGGAGCGCGGCACTCCGCCGGGCGCCTGCCGGGCTTGACCGGTTGCTGGCTGTTCTGAGGCGCGGGGCCTTACTCCGGCATCTGATCGCCGGGCTGAACTACGATGCGCCTAAAGTTCTCGACTACCGTGTTGGTGACGTTTTTGGCATCGGTGCGCGGAACCCCCGCATCCCTCCAGATCGATTTTTCGAAGAACTCCTGCACGGCTTCAATCAGATCATCGGTCTGGAAGAAAATATACGAGAAGTTGTGTCCCTGGCTTTTTACGATCGTAAAGGAGGTGTAGGTGATCACAGGCTCTTTCCCGATCATGATGCGGTCTTGGCGCCGTGATGTGTAGGTATCGAGCTCTTTGTAGCGGTAGGGGATCTTGTGAAAAGCGTCCCGATAGGCCGGTTCGATGTGCTTACTCGGATAGTTGTGCGGCTCCACGAGCACGAAAATCTTCCGGCCCTCAGCCTGGAAGGTAAGCCCCTCCTCGCTGGGATAGATGTCCTTAACCGCGTTGTAGGCGGTAACCTCGTACTTGGTGTAGGTGGAGTTCGCATCAAAAAAGGCGCTGACGATGAAGCCGCCTTGTGAAGGCAGCTCCCCATTATTGTAAGCGGAAAAGAGCTCTTTGACGACTGCCATCCGTGCATCCTTTTTTCGGGGTGTAGTTATTGCAGTATAGTTACAGATTATCTCGTTGTCAAACAAGACCTTGAGCGTCACAACCTCGCAAGATATAATCCGTAGCATCGATGAAGCTGCACCATGCACTTGAGCTGTTGGGAATCAGGCCTGATGCTACTCAGCAAGAGCTTACGCGCGCGTTTCGCCTCTGTGTGAAGCGCTTTCACCCCGATTACAACCCGGACCGCCCGGAGTGGTCCAACAACATGATGGCTCAGGTGAACGCTGCCTACGAGGCAGTCCGGCTTCACCTGCAGGAGGAGGAGGAGGAGGGCGGCGCCGGCCTCCGCAATCGCGCCGAAGGCTACCGACGTGACGGCGGCAACCGGCAGACTGCCGGCAACACCGGCCGGGCGCGCACCGCCGACCGGCGGGGCCAACCTCGCTCTACAGGCGCCGCCGGCGAAACCGGTGGACAGACCAAACGGACCGCGGACAGCGGTCCGGAGTACTACGCGGCGTATGACGAACCGCTCAAACCGGAGTTCATCCGCGCCTTCACCTGGGCTACCGAGCTGTTGCTCGAAGGCGTATTCCGGTTCTACCAATACGGGCTTGAGAACGTGCACCTACGCCGACAAGGCAACCTGCGCTCACGCTACCAGGGCGCCCTGCGCCGCGTCGACCGGGCCGTCCGGCAACTGGAGGCTATCAGCCCCGACAACCTGAACAAGCACGAAGAGCAACGACGGTCACTCACCCTGCAGTTCGCCTACGCGTTCTCGCAGAACATGCGCATTGATAAGTTCTTCGTTCCCACCGGCCCCGCGCTTGATACCAAGGCCTACCGTCACTACCGCCGCGGCAGCGAACTGCTCGATAGCGTTATTAAACAGAGCCTGTTCGGCTCGAGCTTCGTCTCGCGGAAAGGCGGCCTATCGATAGGGGAAAGCTCGCATGCCGGGGAGCACGAACTGCTGACCCTGTTGACTCGTTACCATGAAAGTCACTGGGCAACTGAAGCGGTTCTGAAGCTTCAGCTTCTGAGCGCTGTCCTTGAGCTATACCGAGCAGGCATCCTCCGGTAACCGCCCGGTGCGAACCGCTTCCCGGCGATGAGCCCTGCCGGGCGCACACAAAAACGGGGGCCGATTCAGCGTATCACCGCCGGGCCCCCGGTTGGACAAAAGACACCCCCCATGCAAGGGTTTTGTTTTTCACGCACCGTGCCGCTGTCAGCACGGCTTCAGGCGGATTTTTTCTCCGCTCGAGCCTTCTTGCGCGTGATCAAGAGCTGCGCTATCGCGAGCTTCGCGATCGGAATCCCGTACGGTGAGCACGAGACGTAATTGAGCCCGTTATCCAGCGCAAACGGGATATTGGCCGGCTCGGCGCCGTGCTCCCCGCATATGCCGAGGACGATGTCGGGCCTCGTAAGCCGACCGCGCTCGGATGCAAGCTGAATCAACTCCTTGACCTGCTCGCCGAGCACCTTGAACGGATTCTCCTCCAACAGGTCGAACTCGGTATAGTCGGAAAAGAAGTTGTTGAAATCGTCACGCGAGAGCCCATTTGTCGTCTGGGTAAGGTCGTTCGTGCCGAAGCTGAAGAAATCGGCGTAGCGCGCGATCCTGGCCGCCTGCAGTGCCGCCGCCGGAAGCTCGATCATCGTACCGACCTTATACTCGATCGGACCCGAGCCGTACTGTTTACGAATGGACTCCTCGATCTCACGCACGCCGGTGATCGCCTTGCCTTCGATCCGCTTGCCGTTGCGAATCGCCTTGATCTCGCTTGAGCTCATCACCAACGGTATCATGATCTCCGGAACGACTCGTTTGCCCTCTTTCTTGAGCTTGTAAGCCGCCTCGAATATCGCGCTCACCTGCATGTTGTAGATCTCAGGATAGGAGATCGCTATTCGGCAACCGCGATGTCCTAACATCGGGTTGAACTCGTTCAGCATGTCGCAGCGCGCCTGCACCTCGGCTTTCGTAATGCTCTTCTTGCTTTTCTTCAGGTACGCAACGAACTCGTCCATGCTCGCGGCAGTATGCGGCAGGAACTCATGCAGCGGAGCATCCAGCAGTCGGATCGTAACCGGATAGCTTTCCATCGTTTTGAAGAGGCTGTAGAAGTCCTCAACCTGCCACTTGCGCAGCTCATTCAGCGCCTTCTGGCGCTCGCCGACACTGTCGGCGATCACCATCGCTCGGAACTTGTTGATGCGCTTCTCGTCGAAGAACATGTGCTCGGTACGGCACAGGCCGATGCCTTTGGCCTTGAACTTCAGAGCGAGCTCGGCCTCCTTGGGCTGATCGGCATTCGCGTGCACGTCGAACTCGCCGATATTGTTCTGCACGATATCGAGCAGCTCGAGCAGCCCACTTCCCTCCGGAGTGGGTTTCATCAGCGAGCCCTTGCCCACATACAGCACCGGTTCCTCGTAATACGGTACGTTGAGCGTGATGTACTCGCCCTCTTTGATCGTCTTCTGGCCGATCTTCATCGAGTTCTTTTGAAACTGAACCCCCGGATACACCATCGCGACCTTGCCGAGACTGCGCGCCACGACCGGAGCATGCGAGGCGTATCCGCCTTCTGAGGAGAGCACACCTTGTGCGAGCTCAATCGCCTTCACATCCTCGGCGAAGGTAGCCGGCATCGCCAGGATGAAGCTCGTTTCCTCTTCACGCTGCGCAGCGAGCCGATAAGCCTTTACCAGGGCATCGGTCGAGAAATAGACGCGGCCGATCGCAGCTCCGACCGAACCGGCGATCCCTCCACTGACGCTGAAAAAGCGCTTAACCGAGTTGGGATCGAGCGCCGGGTGCAGAATCTCCGCCAGTCTCCCCGGCTTAATGGCGTTTATCAGGTACTCGTCGTCGATCACCTTGTCGCGGTGCAGATCGAGCAGCGTCTTGATCTCGGCTTGAGTTGAGTTATCCGATACCGGGCGCTGATCGATCAGCCACAGCTTACCGTTCTCGACCGTGAACCGCACCCGCCGGATTTCCTTGAAATGGCGTTCGAGCTCTTTGCCGATACGCTCGAGCTCGCGGTAGTATTCCTTACCGATCTTGTCGATCTGCTTTCCGGGCTTCTCACGCTCGTCGAACGCCTGTTCATAGAACTCGCCGCGAATCGTGTTCTCACCGGTGATGATGTCATGGGTTGTATATCGACCGAAGCAGCTGTTCTTGCCGAAGTTACCGAAGACCATCGTCTGAATCAGCAGGGCTGAATCGACGCTGGTGGGATTGGCGCTGAACAGCTTGTGGAACAGCTTGATGACGTAATCAAGCTGTGCGTAGGTGTCGGTATAGATCGCTTCCGGGAATACCGAGCGATGCTGTTCTATCGTCTTTATAACTCCGGACTTCGAGCTCTGCTTCTTGAGCTTCTGTTGGAACGCGGTGAGCTTCTTCTTGCGATCGGCTTTCAGCCCCTCAGTAAGCAGCTCCAGCTCGATAATTTTCTGAACGACGTTGCCGTACTCCTGGTACGCGAACCCTTCCCCGACGAACTTCGCGAACCCGCCGGCGGTTTTTTCGCACAACCCGATATTGTGAATCGTCGAGAATATGTTGACCATATTCAACATCGGGCTCTCGACGACCTTTATCAACAATGGGTTCTCAGGATCATTGAACTTTTTGCCGAACACCGACTCCATCTTAGCGATCGGTTCCTTAAAGGTCTCCGACACGTCGACGCTGCCGTCGGTTATCTTGCCGAGGGTATCGTTCATAACGATGAACCCCGGCGAGATCGGAGCCCCTAAGGAGGCGAGCTCCATGACCCGGCGCCCCCGACTACCGATGTGCTCCAGAACTTCCGGAAGCTCCAGGTACTCGGTTGCGCTGAAAGAGTAGTACTGCTTCATACTCGGTTCTCCGTTTCCGTTGTTGCTGCCTGCACGCTGTGCCGGCTTTGTCGGGTGCTACCGACTTAGAACAGGTCCAGCACCCGATCAACACCACCACGCAGGAAGACCTCGAAGCGTGGGCTCGCTCCCTCGTACAGGTACCGTTGCAGCTTTGCGACGTCTTTGATGTCGTCACCTACCACGCTGACCATGATCGGCGTCCCGTGCTTGACCTTGCCCCACTTGAACAGCGAGTTGATATCGTTAATCCGTTCGTTCTCGTACCAGATGAGAACGTCCAGGTTGGGATGCTTAGCCTTGTAACTGTCGATGATCCTTTTCCAGGCTTCGACGTTTCCGTTGTGAAACAGCTCGTTGGTCACAACCACGGAGTAACGCGGGGTGATGCGCCGCCTTTTCGAAGGCGCCTCAGCCGGAGCTGCGGCGGCCGCCGGAGCCCCCGGACCCGCACCTACGCCGGTCTCAGCCGACGGCTCAGGTTCGAGTGGCGCCGCCGGTCGTACATACGGCGCCGGAGCAGCCCCTTCAACGCTATAACCTTTTTTGTCTTTGACGTTGCGCCCGTGCAGCAGCGATATCAGGTCGTCACCTGCCTGCTGCAACGTCTTCTCGTCCACGCCCGGGCGAACCCCACCGACGTAGACAACCAGCAGCTCCTCTTTCAACAGCGGAAGCGCCTGCTCCCAGGACGCCGGATCCTTGGGATTAATGACAAACAAACCGGCCTGAGGGTGATGATACGCAACGACAATCTGCAACGCGTTCCACGCGTTGACGCGCTCGACTATCTTGTCGACGTTCTCGACCGTGCTCCGCAGATTGTGGGTCCGCGTGACATAGCCGAACTTGTCGACCAATAGCGCGTTCAGCGCAAGCGACAGTTGGAACCGCTCGATCTGGCCATCTTCAAGCGCTTGGTTGAGCATGTCGGCCAGGTTGGCCCCCCGATTCACCTGCTCCGCAAACTGGTTGACGCGTTTGAAATGACGTAGAGCAGAGTTAAACCCTGCTCTACGCCCTAATACGTTTAGTGCATTGTTGTCCATAAAGCGCCTTTCTACAGCTCCTGTAGATCCTCGCCTGACTGACTCGACGGGGTCACGTTCGCCTTACCCTTCACACCGGCATCCGCAGCGCCTTCGCCGGCGGTTCCGGTGGCGTGAGCGAACGGAGACTCATCGGTTGCCCCCGCGAAGCTCATGGTGATGTCGTCGCGAACCGTTGATCGGCGACGCTTGAACGCTGCGAACGCCGCGTCCTGGAAGCCCTTGGAGACCCCGTGCAGGAACTCGTTCAGCACGTTCGCCATACCATTGAGAGTGAACTTCTTGCGCTTTATGCTCGTGATGTCGAGATCCAGCAGGAGACCTCCCTGAATGTGATAGGGGTTGATCGCGTAGTCAAACGCTTCGAACTCGCGAGAGAGGAAATCCAACCGCTCGTCGAGCAACACGCGCGTGTGCGGATTCTGAAACCCGAAGATCTTCGCGATACGCTCGCGTGTCCGCAGCAGCATCTTCTTGAAGAGGTCCTTCTCGTACAGATAGGTGCGGTTCAGCTTCTCGATATCCGTCTCTTCGGCCTTGATGCGCGTAATCTCGTTCCAGGTCTTCTCGATTTCCTCGTACAGCGGCTCGTTGGCCTCTTCCTTCATCTTGCGAAGCGTCCCGCGGACCTGGCGCGCGAGGTCATCGAAATCATTCACCTTGAAACCCGACTTCCCGCGGGTGTAAACAGCCTGGGCGACGTCCCAGAGATGCTGGATCTCGTTCTTGTACGCCTCCATCTGCTTGTCGTAGGCTTCGCGCTCCTTCAGCAGCTGCGCTTCATCGTAGTATTTGAGACGCATCTGATAGCGCTCATCCGGAAGGTGATTGACATCAACATCCTCGTACTCGCGAATAACCAACTCACGCGCATTCTTGAGGTTCTCGATGTACTGGTATCCCATCTTGCTGGTGTCTAGGATCGAGGTGAGCGAGTTGATCGCCGTGTTGAACCCGCGGTTGCGGATGTTTTCCATGTCGATAATCTTCTTCAGATTCTCGCGAATGTTGAGCGGGTCGAACTCCTCCGGCGGTATCTCGGCGCGCAGCCCCTCGATCTTGTCAAGCAAGTGCTTCGCCAGGAAGGTGTAGCGCTTGGAGTTCTCATCCTCGGCATCGTCGTCGGTGTACTCCGGCACGCGCTTCATCTTCTCGAAGATCAACTCGGAATCACCGAGCTCTTCCTTACCCTCATCGACCAGTTCTTCCTGATAGCGTTCGACCTCACGCTCGATCATATTCGTGATGGTACGGGCGATCTGGTCCTTGATCAGGAACTCAACCGTGGCCTGATACTGGAAGATCGGGCTGATCAGTTCGGAATCGAGGATGTTTACCGACAGCTTGACGTCGCTGACGGTCTTGGGCTTCTGGATGTTGTCTTTAAATGCGCACTTCACGATCGAGTACGCATTCTCGCCGCGGATGAAGGCACCGACATCGGTCTTCTGGCGCAGCAACGCGTTGGTGTCGTTCTCGAGGTCGTTCAGTCCGCGTTGAATGTGCCCCTGCAGGTGCCCGTACATGTTGACGATCGACTTCTCGATCTCACCGGTGTTGAACTTATCGGCGCCGGCGATCTGATCAAGCATCTCCGCGATTTCTTTGGGAGTGTAGCGGGCTAGCGCCTTGTTCTCCTCCTTGTCAACGAAATTGCGGATCTTCTTAACCATTTCATCTTCCGTGGTGGTGATGAAACGGTTAAACATGTTCTGATAGTTTTGGTTGTAGTAGTTGTACAGCTTCTCTTTCAGGCCGCCCATGATGTCGAGCTGCTCGAGCACCTCGTTGGGGAGTTTGACCTGAACGTCCTGAAGAATGTTCTCGACCTCTTCATTGATCAGCTGCTGATACTCTTGCTTCTGGTTGCGTCCCTCTTGCGCGAGGCTGTTACGCGAACCAACCGCCGACGGTTTTCTTGGGTGAAATACATTTGGACTTCTGGGTAGATCCGACATATCAAACTCCTTCACCAAATATTGGGGGTTTATCCAAAAATCTGCAACAGATTATAGCACATCGCTACACGATAACAATGACAATAGACGGATTTCAACAAAAACTCCCACGAATACGGCTCATACCGCCCGGCTGCGGGAGGCCGGAGCGGGTTACGAACCGGTGATTTCCGCCAAGCTGCGTCGCACAACTTCGCGCAAGTTTTCGCTGAAGGTCTCGCCTTCCAGTTGCCGTAACGTTTCCTCCGTCTCCGCGGCCGTAACCTCCCCTTGCCGATACTGCGATAGTGCATTAAAGAACACTTCGACTTCACGGTCAAGATTCTCGCGGATGAACTCGGTGCTGATACCCCACAGCGTATCGCCCGGAACTACCACGACCTCGGCGCCATCGGGCAATGTGAACCGATTGCCCGGGAAAATCCAGTCCGGATCCGGTCCGAACTCGGCGCCCTCGACACCCTTCGGATGATCCAGCCTCCGGTACCCGTTATCCTCGGCGATAACGTTGACCAGCATCCAGACGTCTCCGACCGTGATCCCGATACCTTGCGGTCCGAGAATAAGCTCCTGCGTCTCCGGCTCCAGACCGATTTCGTCCAGCACCTCCCGGCGCTCATCGATCAGCTCCGGATCCAGCTCCACCGGCGGTTCAGGCTCAGGCTCCACCGCCACATCCGGCTCGGGCTCCGGTTCGGGCTCCGGCTCCACCGCCACATCCGGCTCCGGCTCCGGTTCGGGCTCCGGTTCGGGCTCCGGCGGCTCATCCGGCTCGACCGGCTCTTCTTCGACCTCGGGATCCTCCGGTTCGAGTGCCGGCGGAACCGGATCCGGTTCAACGTCGTTCGGGACATCCTCCGGAGGCGCTTCTTCAACCGGGCGAACCGTCTCGGCAACCCACTCGATCGGCCCGCGCAGCAAGCCCCCGAACGCCAGCGCCGCAAGCACCATCAGCACCACAGCTGCCGCGATCGCAACCGAACGCCACGGGAACCGGCTCGCAGTATAGGCCCGGCGTGGCTGCATCCGAGGCGGCGTATCCGGCACCGCGGTCCCGCTTCCGGTTCCGGCAGCCGTCTTCGCCTGCTCGCGCCCTTCATCACCGCTGACGCGGGTAGATTCGCCGGCACGCTGTTCCGCGCCACGGGCTTCGCGCGACTCCGCCCCGGCTCCCTGCTGGCCGGCAGCGCGACGCTGTTCGCGTTCCTGGGCAACCCGCCGCTCCAGGCGCTCCCGTGCGGTCAGCGGCCGGCCGGTTGCGGTGAGCTCATCCTCCCCGGGGCCCTGCTGCGCAACCCGCTCACGCACGTCCTCCGGCAGCGTAACCGCCTGCTCGCGGTCGAGCTCATTGACCAAACGCTTCAGGCGCTCGCGCTCCTGCGCAAACTCCCCGGGGCCGGGCACTCGTTGCTCGCTGATCCTCCGTTCGAGATCACGGGCGCGCTGCAATCCGGTTTTGGTGGCCGGCTCCGGGGGCCGGTACAGCACCACCGGCAACTCCGCGCCAAGGTAGATATCGGCGACCACCCCCGGAAGGTAGGAGCTCGCACGCTCATCCGCGTCAATTTCAAGATCGACCGGCGTCGGGAGTTGCTTGAGCACCGTCTCGTATCGCTTGCGCTCCTGCGGGGTTGCGCTCTCGAAACCGAGCTGCGCAATTGCACGCACATTATGCACCGCCAAAGCGACGCGCTCCCGGTCGAACTCGGTCACCTCAGCGCCTGCCGCCTGCCGATAGGCCTTCAGCGTTTGATCGAACGCAGCCTTGGTCCCCGACTGCGAGGTAAGCGGCGCGCGCAACTCCTCCAGAGCCTCAATCTGGGCGAGCGCCTCATCGCTCAATCCCACGCCCAGCCCGTTCGTCCGTGTCGGCCAATACTCGCGCACCAGCTCCGCCAGGTCAGGCTGCCCCGCCCGAAGCCGATGCGGCACACCGTCCAGCAACACGAGCTGTCGCCCACCCGGCAGCTGGAGCCCCTGATTCTCGAGCGTCAGAATCAACTGAGTGCCCCGGCCGGAGCTCCGTTTGTCCGGCCGCGCCTTCACCCGGCCCTGCGTTCCGTGGAAAGAAAACTGAAGCCCGGCACCGCCCGGTTTCAGGGCCTTGGGCACGCGAACCCTAAGCTCGCCGAGGTCCAGCCGGCCGTTGTCACCACGGTCCTCGACCGAGGCCGCCAACGCAAGCTCGCCGCCGTCGGTAAACAACTCAACCAGATTCCGCAGATCGGCCGGCGCGTTGCTGAGGATCCGCAGACGTTTACCCTTGCGCGCAGCGCGCTTGAACAGGCGGATCAATCCCTCGCTCGGCTCGTCACTCACCACTACATCGATGTGGTCCGGGTCGTGCCCGCGCTCGGCAAGCTCTCGAAAGTATTCGTCCGGGAGCCCGACCGAAGCCACCTCACCGCCGCCGTAGAGATACAGGTGCCCGTCACGCACAATCAACCCGGATTCTTCCGGGGTATCGAGACTGTAGCGCAGCGTATTGCGCACGAACTCCGACTTGATGGCATCGGCACGCTGCGGGTAGTGCTGGTCACTTACCTCGCGCGTCTTGAGATCGAACAGCTCGATGCGGTCGAAGATGACCTTGATATTTCCGTTCTCGTAGAAGTAGACGAAACACCCGCTGTCCTCGAGCACATCACCGCTGTACTGCTGATAGCCCTTGGAAGGTATTTCAAGGTGCTTCAGAAAGCGCTTGAAGCGTTCAACCGTTTTGGGGTCACCGATATAACGAAAATCCGATGTATGGGCGAGGTCGAGATTGAGCGCTTCGTCCAGCGGGCTGGCGGTGACCCCGTCGGTAACTACAATTGAATAGATGAGCTCTTTCAGGTCCGGCGGCAGATCTGAGGTGTTACCGATACGCAGGAACGGACGGTACTCGCTCCCGTCTTTCCCCAGGTACAGGATGTAGCACTCAGCGTCAATTCTGAAGACTCTAGCTTGTGGCTGCGTCGAAAAATCCCCCACAGGCTCCCCCACAGACATCACCTTGTTTCATAATTCTATAGATTCGTGCTACGCTCTACAAGTGAGAACAGTGCCATATAGGGGAATCGGGCGATGATTTTGTGTGAACAGTCGCGACGAAAGCTTATTCCGATCGCCAGCGGCAAAGGCGGCGTGGGTAAGTCGATGCTCACGGCCAATCTCGGTATCCTGCTCGCCGCTTACGGAAAACGCACCGTCGTGGCGGATCTGGATCTCGGCGGGTCGAATCTCCACACGTATCTTGGACTCAAGAACACGCGGGTCGGGATCGGCAATTATTTGAACCAGAAGGAGCTGACCTTCGACCGCATCCTCCAGGATACCGATTACCCCAACCTGTGGTTTGTACCGGGTGACGTGCTCGTCGCCGGATCCGCCGGCATCATGGTTTCGCAGCGCCGGACCCTAATCCGCAACCTCGAGAAGCTCGATGTCGATTTCGTTCTGATGGATCTCGGCTCCGGGACGCACCAGAACGTGATGGATTTCTTCCTCGCTTCCAACTGCGGGGTGTTGGTAACCAACCCACAGTCGCCGTCTGTTCTCAACGCGTATGGCTTCCTGAAGAATGCCGTATTCCGAGAGCTGCAACGCCGATTCGCAAACGAGAAGCGAATCGCGGAGTACCTGAAATCGGTTCAAAACGATTCCACGCCGAACTCCACGCCGAAGCTCACTGAGATCACCCAACGGATCGCCAAGTACGGCAAGAGCTACGGCGCGCGCGCCGAAGAGGTCGTCCGTAGCATAAGGCCGTTCCTCGTCGTCAATATGTTGCGTAACCCCGAGGAGTTCACGATCATCAACGGGCTGCGCGAGCTGACCCGCCGCAACCTGGCACTCGATCTCGGATGCCTCGGCACGTTGTTTCATGACGAGCGCGTGGTTCGCTCATTACGCGAACAGAAGCCGTTCATCGAGGCCGCCGAAGACTCGTTCATGGCAGCGCAGTTGAACCGTATCGCACAAAAGCTTGTGCAATCTCCGCGGTTTCCCGAGATGCCGCTCAGTCTCGACGAGTATTCAGACTCGTTCGAGCTGGCGCAGATCGAGCTCGTCAACGACTTCGAGCGCTGCGCAGGCGAGCCGATTGAAGACGAGGCCTCAGTCGGCGGAGACGTCTCAATGCCGGAAGGCATCAGCGACAGCGATCTGGTCGCCCTGATCTCAGCACAGAAACAGGAGATCGAAGATCTAAAGACGACGATTCGCAATCTCACCCTGGGATCGCAGCAGCGATAGACTCGCCCCCGCGTCGACCAGTCGAAGGAAGCGTGGACCAGCCTCCGGTCGTCCAGCTCCTGCATTGACTATCCGCCATGTGGGTTAGCCAAAGCGCCGATCAACGGCCTGCACCCTAACGACGCCTTTCGGGCGCAGCGCAGACCGCCTGTCGTGCAGCCGGCGCCTCTCGCCCGGGCTTCCGGCCGGCGCCGGAGACAAGCCCGGGTTGGAGAAGGCCTCAGTAGCGCCGGCCTTAATGAAGCCGGCCTTAGTAGAAAATGGTTCCGACCGGACCGATCGGCAGACCGAACAGGAACCAGATCACCAGCAGGATCGTCCACCCAATCAGGAACACGATCGAGTACGGAATCATCGTCGCGATCAGCGTACCGATACCGACGTTCTTATCCCATTTCTGTGCGAATGCGATGATGATGGCGAAGTACGGCATCAGCGGCGTGATGATGTTCGTTACCGAGTCACCGATCCGATACGCCATCTGCGCGAACTCGGGGCTGTAGCCGAGCTGCATCAGCATCGGCACGAACACCGGAGCCATTATCGCCCACTTAGCCGAGGCGCTCCCGATGAAGATATTGACAAACCCGGCAACGATTATGAAGACGATAATCAACGGCAACCCGGTGAAGTCTATCGCCTGCAGGAAGTCTGCTCCCGCCACAGCGAGAATGGTTCCGAGGTTCGACCAGTTGAAGTAGGCGACGAACTGACCGGCGGCAAAGGCGAGCGCTACGTATCCGCCCATGTCCGCCATGGTGCTCGTCATGAAGCGTGCCACGTCGTTGCTGCTCTTGATCGAACCCGAAGCGTAGCCGTAGCTCAAACCCGGGATGACGAAGAACACTGCGATCAACGGCACCATTCCGGCGACGAACGGCGTCGCCGCCCCAATCAACTCACCGTCTTCTCCTCGGAGAATACCGTTCTCGGGAACGGTCATGAGCAGAACGACAGCCAGGAACGCGAGAAAACCGAACAAGGCCGCCCGCAACCCGCGGCGCTCCTCAGCGCTGAGGACCTCAACGTCTTCGCGGTACTCGCCGGTATACTCGCCGAAGCGCGGCGCCACAATGCGCTCGGTAACCCAGGTACCCAGGAACGTTACCACGAAGGTCGAGGCGATCATGAAGTAAAGGTTGACCGACGGGTCGACCGTGTACTCGGGATTGATGATCTGGGCCGCTTCCTGCGTGAGGCCCGCGAGCAGGGGGTCCAGTGACGATAACACCAGGTTGGCGCTGAAGCCGCCCGACACACCCGCGAAGGCCGCGGCCAACCCGACCAGCGGGTGACGCCCCTTGGCGGCAAATACGATCGCGCCCAGCGGAACCAGAACGACATACCCGGCGTCGCTCGCGACGTTGGACATGATACCCGCGAAAACCACCACCGCGGTGATGTACCGCTCCGGTGCGCCGAGGACGGTCTTCTTGAGCAACGCCTTGATCAGCCCGCCCTTATCGGCGACCCCGACGCCCAACATCGCGACCAGGACAACACCAAGCGGGGCGAACCCGGTGAAGTTGGGAACCGCCTCCCCGAAAATGCGCTGTATGCCGTCACGCGACAACAGGTTCACCGCCTCGATTGTCTCCCCGGTTGCGGGGTGCTCCACCGTGACGTTGAACAAACCCACTATCCACGACAGCACCAATACTGCCGCCGCAAGAATAAAGAACAGAATGATTGGGTGAGGCAGCCGGTTACCGGTGCGCTCTATGCGGTTGAGCAACCGCGTGGACACGCGCGTTACCGCACCCGTGCGATCTGTGTGCTGAGACATGAGATACTCCGTTTCACCTCAGTTGATTTCTCTCGATGCGTCGCATCGAAGCTCTAACGAGCAAACTTAGTTTCGCAAGTTCCGTGCCAATCAATTAGCTCCATTACCTGTGGTGCAGCGTCGCCCTGGGCGGTTGGCATTGCAGCAGAGGGGTGCACGGAATTGCGCAGCATGCAGTGTGGTGCAGCAGAGATTTGCGCGGTCGCAATCGCACTGCGCCGGCCGACGTCTCGAAACGCTGCGTCGCGGCAGCTGACAAAAAAACTTGACAGCTCACCGGATTGCGGACAAAATAAAATATGTTTTACGATAAGAACAAGCGTTCATATAGTAAAACAACAGACCTCAACAGCAATCCGCGATGCTTGACACAGGCAACACAGCGCAGTAATCTGAAGCGCTTATGGTGGGGCGATGAGACCCCGGGAAAGCACTCTGCAGTGAAAGACATTCCGCGACCTGCCGCCGATCCGCATTTCTCCCGACAGCTTAGCCAGCACCCGGAAGCCGCCCGCGCAGCACCGAGATTGCCCGCCACCGCCACACATTGTCTGCAGCTGCCGGCCCGTCAGACTTCGACGCTGTGCTCGCTGAGGCCCGCGGCCACCGCCCTTCGGGGACCCGGAAACCATGATAGAAGCAACAAAGAATAACACCGGAGACTATAGTAAGGAGGTGCGTGCCCACGTTACAACCAGACAGTTTTGACAGGGAGAAAAATCAATGATCAATCAGGCAACAGGTGCAGACTAATGTGTTTTGTTGAAATGAGAATCAATACCTTAAAGGGGGTGTTCTAATGAAGAACAAGCTGTTGGTTTTGGCTCTGGTGGCGCTCTTCGCGAGTGCCGGAGTCGTGTTTGCTGGGGGCGGGGCCGAGGCGCCGCCGGATGACGCCGTACTCGACCGGGCGATCGAAGCAAGCCTCGCATCCG
>PUNW01000034.1 GCA_003552665.1 Spirochaetaceae bacterium
CGGTGCGCCCCGGCCTTCTCATCCAGCTGACCGATCACCTTCACCTCGGCTTTGAAACCCTCGCCGGGTTCTCACTCGTGAACTCCGAACGCGTGAGCCGCTCAGGCTACCGGAACATCTCTTACACCGAGACATTCAACGGCTACGTTGTGGTCCCCGCAATCAGCGTCGGCCTAAACTCAACAGGATTTCGATAATGAGCGATCAACACCGGACCTTACCGCAGTCGTGCGTCCCCCAGTCCAACCGTGCCCAACCCAGCCGCCAACCGAGAAACCCTCGGCGCGCCGCCAGTGCTTTCCGGTGGCCGATCATAGCCGCCGTGTTGGTACTCGGCCTCGTTGTCGCGTGCGGAACCCCCACCGCAGGCGGCTCAGGCCCTACCCTGCCGGAGTTCGGAGACAAGGTGCCGAATGATGAGTATTACGAGTCCAAGCAGTGGAACCTACCCGCCATCGAGATGCCTCGAGCCTGGGGAACGCTTTTCGCAGAGGAGGTAGAACAGGAGCTCGGCTCAGGTTACCCGCGCCGCGATGTGATCGTCGCGGTACTGGATACCGAGATTGATATCAGCCACCCGGATCTGAAGGACAATTTGGTGGATGGGTATGACGCTATTGAGAATAGGGCGATTACTATTCAGTCAACCGGCCACCAATCGATACCTACACCTACCGCCGGGGAACCTCATGGGACACACGTCGCGGGAATCATCGGCGCCGTCACCTCGAGCAGTGAGCATTCGAACGAGGGAATTGCGGGCATTGGCTGGAACCAGCTCAAGATCATGCCGGTTACAGTGCTTGGTAACGATGGCTCCGGTAGTATCTCCACCTTGATCGATGCACTAGAGTTTGCTGCCGGGGTCCATGACGAACACAAGCCTGAGCGAACCGTGCAGGTCATTAATCTCAGCCTTGGCCTTGAAGGCCAGACAGGGCCTCCGCCCGAAGAACTCAAGAGGGCCTTGGATAGTGTGGTCAACCGGGGAATAACCGTGGTCGCGGCCGCCGGGAACGATGGCTGCGGGTCGATCTTGTACCCGGCAGCGTATGCCAGCACAATCGCCGTCGGGTCAGCAAATCCTCCGGGAAATGACAACAACACGGAAGAGGTTCTTCGTGCCAGTTACTCAAACTGCGGTCCTGAGCTTGAGCTGGTAGCGCCCGGTGGCAATAACAAATCTGACGACGCTCATGGATATATCTACAGCCTCGGGATCAGCGGCGGATCGTCCGACTATACGGAAAAAGCCGGCACCTCAATGGCTGCGCCGCACGTGGCCGGGGTTGCGGGGCTTTTGTACGCGGTCTCGGACCGGATGACCCCTGAGCTCGTGCGCCGAATTCTTACCGAGACCGCGGAGCCGGTAGCCGCTGCCGGCTCCTACCCCAGCGAAGAGTACGGCTGGGGCATGCTCAACGCGGGCCGGGCGGTGCGCCGCGCCCTTATGGACCCGTACGGACCGTACCGGGACGATGGTTCGGCGACCACCCACTACGTGTGGCCGGTGGCACCGCGCGCCCTGGACAGCGGCGTGAGGCGATTGGAACTGCGCGAGGAGCCTGAGCCGGGAACCTATCGGCCCGACCACGCAATCCTGGTGCTCAATGAGGACTGGTTTGACCGAACAGCACGCGCCGACCGCCGTGCCCGGCTCGCCGAGATTGCCGAGCGCCACGGTCTGGCCGAAATCCGTGACCGTGGTCACCGCTTCCCAACCGCCATACTGCCCGAGGGCAAGGAAGTCGACCGCGCTCTGCTCGACGCCCTGGAAGCAGAGGCTGAAATCGAGTCCGCCGGGTACGACCACTACGTCCGGCCGCTATGACAGGCGCACCGGGCTTGACCACCCTACCGAGCCGGCACATCGCCGATGCGGCGTACCACCACCTCGGTAAGCTTCTGGTAGAGCGCCTCAAGCTCCTCACGTTGAACGAGTGTCGCAAGCCAGTCGCTCGGGATTGACGGTAGGCCCCACTGTAGTCCGGCGAGGGCTCCGGCGACGGTCGCGGTTGTGTCGGTATCGCCGCCGAGGTTGACGGCCTCAAGCACACAATCGCGGTACGAGCCGGTGGTAAGCAGGCACCACACCGAGGCTTCCAGGGTGTCGACAACGTAGCCGCCGGAACGGATTTCACGCCTGGATAGCGCTGCCGGGTCGCGGTCGACAACTCGAGCAAGTGAGGGAAGCTCAGCCGATAGCCCGCCCGGCAAGCTGCCGTCGGCCGCAAGCTCCCGCAGCAAGCGCGCGGTTTCGCGGACTGCCGCGGCCGCGGTCACGGCCTGCAGAAGCTCACGGACCAGAAGCCCGGAGTACACGCTTGCAAGCCGGCTGCGGGCATGTGCATGCGTCACCGCTGTCGCGTCGCTGAGCCCCTGCACCAGGGTGTCTACCGGAGCGCCCGCAAAGTAGAGCGCAGCAGGCAGAATGCGCATCAACCCGCCGTTGCCATTATCCTGCTCCGCGGTACCGCCGCATCGGGTCGCCGGCGTCCCGTTGCGGTAGCGCCGCAGGGCGGCACGCGTGGTATTCCCGATATCGAAGGTCACGCCGTGCGGCGTCATGTAGTGCTCAAAGGCCCAGCGCGCATAGCGCGCCGCCTGGTCTTCGAGATCCCACCCGGCCGAAACAATGCTCTCAGCCAAGCAGAGAGCCATTGAGGTATCGTCGCTCCAGGTTCCGGCCGACTGACTGTGCGTACCGTAGGCGCGCATGCCGGCTACCGGATTGCGCTCCAGCGCCGCCCGGTCTGAGAACTCAACCGGAACCCCAAGCGCGTCACCGACCGCCGCCCCGAACAATGCTCCGAGGATCTGCTCCCTGAGCTGCAGTGCTTCGCCCGGCATCGATCCCCCTTATTCTTCATTGAGCTCCGCCGACCGACCGCCGGATGAGTCCACGGCTGCCGGCGGCTATTCAAGCGACCGCGGCTGTGAGGAAGGCGGTTCGGCGGGAGAGAGCGGGAGAAAAACGGTGATGCAGGCACCGCCGCCCTCGGCCTCATCGGCTTTGATGCTCCCTCCGTGCGCCTCCACTATCTGCCGCGCCACCGCAAGCCCCAGCCCGCTGCCGCCGGTGCTGCGCGTGCGAGCGGGGTCTACGCGATAGAGGCGATCAAAGATCGCCTCGCGCTCGCCTTTCGCTATTCCTTGTCCGTTGTCACTGACTGTAAGCTCGAGCTCCTGATCCTGCCGGTGACTGCGCCGCGCAGCGAGCGTAACACGGTCGGCCGTAGCTGAATGGTGAACCGCATTCGTGACCAGATTGGCAAGCACTTGCTTCAACCGCTCGGCGTCAGCCTCGATCCGGGGTAGATCCGGCTCGACCGCGACCAGGATGCTTATCCCCCGCTCTGAAGCTTCGCGGCGAAACGCGTCACGCACGCGCTCGAGAAGCGCATCGACCTCGACCCAGCTGGGCTCAATCCTGAAGCTGGGACTGTCCATTGACGAGACGGTGCGAACATCTCCGATCAACCGGTCGAGCATACCGATCTCCTGATGCAACGAGCGCAGGCTTTCTGCATTAACCGGGTAGATTCCGTCGAGCATCGCCTCGATCTCGCCGCGCAACAGCGTAACCGGCGTGCGCAACTCGTGTGCTATGTCCCGGA
>PUNW01000383.1 GCA_003552665.1 Spirochaetaceae bacterium
GACGGTGGGCCGCAAGGAGAATCCCAATAACTTCCTGCTGATGCACGCGATGGGCCCCAATGTCGCCGGGGTGATCGGCTCGGCAATCGCCGCCGGCGTGCTGATCGCGTTGCTTGATTAGGCAATGGGTAGCGTCAGACCACAGCGGCTCCGGAGCCCCCGCTCACGCTCCCACCCCGGAATGACCGGAATCGTGGTCGCCGTCGCCGTTTTTGTGACGGCGGCAGCTGCCTTTTTGATTGCTCCTCCGGCGCTCGGTGTGGAAGTTCTCAATGAAGCGAATGACCCGGTGGCGCGGTTTGAAGGGGTGCGGTCGTTTCAGCTCGCTCACACGCACTCGGTCATGAAGACGCCGGTTGAGGATTACTACGTCGTCCAGGGCCGGGACAGCCTGGTGCAGACCAAGACCAGGTACCGTTCGCTCGGAGCCGGCCTTCCCTCCGGCGGCGTGGGCGAGTTCAGAAGTGAAGCGGGATGGTTCGTACGGGAGAACTTCAATGGCGAGCTACCGCACATCAGGATACGGGTCGGGAGAGTGAGCGATCAGGTACTGACGATCGGCAAACACAGGGTTCCCTTGCGGGAGCTTGATCAAGCCGGAAAAGCGCTTACAATACGAGCCAGAATAGTACTGTTTTCAGTGCTCTGGATATAGGGTGAGGAGGTTAGGCATGAGCACGCACGGTTCGCAGCGGGACGAGAAGAACGATAACGATACACCACAAAAGGTAACGGCCGGTGCCGTCTCGGTTGTGGATCCGGCTGTGGAGTCCTCTACTCGGGATCTGAAGGGACTCACCGCCAAGATTGTGTTTCTTATCGCGGTTGCGATGTCCCTGTTCCATCTCTACACCGCCGGTTTCGGCGTGCTTCTCGCGCATAAGCAGCGGGCCGTGCACCTGATGTTCGTGCTCGTGCTGGGATTCCTGCTCTATCCGGCCTCTAAGAAAGGCAGGAGCGCAGTCGGGGTTCCCTGGTACGATTGGCTCCTTGCCGCCGCCGGAATCATGGTCAATACCTACATACTCGTATTCTATGAGGTGTTGGTGCGCCGCGGTGGCTTGCCCACGCAGTTGGATATGGTTATGGGGGTGCTGACGGTCATCCTGGTGCTGGAGCTCACGCGACGGTCAATCGGGGCTCCGCTGGCGATCATCGCGGTGTTGGCACTCCTGTACGGATACTTCGGGTATCTGATTCCCGGAGATCTGGGGCATATCGGGTACAGCGTCAGGCGGCTCGTCAACCAGATGTACATGGCGACCGAAGGAATATTCGGCATCCCGCTCGGGGTGTCTGCCACCTTCGTGTTCCTGTTCATCCTGTTCGGTGCTTTTCTCGAGGTAACCGGTGTGGGGCAGTTCTTCATCGACCTGGCATTCGCGCTCGCCGGCAAATCGAGAGGCGGCCCGGCCAAAGCTGCCGTCGTTGCCAGCGGCTTCATGGGGTCGATCTCCGGCAGCTCGATTGCGAACACCGTCACCACCGGTTCGTTCACGATACCGCTGATGAAACGGGTCGGGTATAAGCCAACCTTTGCGGGCGCGGTGGAGGCCGCCGCTTCCACGGGGGGACAGATCCTGCCGCCGATCATGGGCGCGGCGGCATTCATCATGGCGGAGTTCACCGGGATCCCGTATGTCCGGATCATCGGCGCGGCCGTCGTTCCGGCGCTGATCTATTACCTCGCAGTTCTCATAATGGTTCACCTCGAAGCGGTGAAGCAGGGACTAGAAGGGCTTTCCAAAGCCGAGATACCGAACCTCAAGCGGGTGATGCTCGATGGGTTCCATCTGCTCGCACCGCTCGTCGGGATAATCTATCTGCTGGTGGCCGGCTTCACCCCGTTCAGGGCCGCCTTTGTCGGCATCATCCTCGCGGTAGGCACCTGTATGGTGCGAAAGCACACCCGCATCGGGGTCTGGGACATCGTGCTTGCGCTGAACAGCGGTGCCAGAAAGGCTCTCAACGTTGCAGCGGCCTGCGCGTGCGCCGGGATAATCGTCGGCATCGTCACCCTCACCGGCCTCGGCCTAGCCTTCGCCAGCGCGATTGTGTCATTGGCCGGCGGCATGCTTTTGCCGACTCTGGCGTTGACGATGGTGGCGTCCATAATCCTCGGCCTGGGACTGCCGACGACCGCGAAGTACATCATACTCGCCACGATGGCCGCTCCCGCCTTGACGCTGCTCGGGGTGGAGTTGCTGGCCGCGCATCTGTTCATTCTCTATTTCGGGGTCATCGCCGATGTGACGCCGCCGGTGGCTCTGGCGGCCTACGCCGGTGCCGGCATCGCCGGCGGAAACTCTTTCCAGACCGGCGTCACCGCATTGAAGCTGGGGCTCGCCGGCTTTATCATACCGTTTGTGTTTGCGCTGAACCCGACGATGTTGTTCATCGACGCGACCGCGCTCACGGTTCTGGTAGCGGCGATTACCGGCGCCATCGGGGTTACTGGTCTCGCGGGGGCCGTACAGGGCTACCTGATAACCCATGCTCGCTCCTATGAGCGGGTGTTGCTGTTGCTGGCGGCGTTAAGCCTGCTGATGCCGGGCGTTGTCTCGGACTTCGGAGGTGCGCTCGCGCTGGGGTTGGTGGTGCTGTTTCAGCTCGCTCGGCGAGCACGCGAACGACGGATTTCCGCGGCATTGCCGTGAACGTGAGCGCGGCCGGCAACGGAGCAGCCCGCACTGGCTACGCCAGGGTACTGCACGGTGCCACAGAGTGCTACTAGGCCGCGGGGTGTCCAAGCTTCGCGCCGGCCTGCTACTCGCCGGAGTTAGGCCGTAAAACGCTCACGCAACCGCTCCAGATCCCGCCGCCGGAGGCGGGCGATCTCCCGTGCCTCTTCCGCCGAGACGCGGGCAAACCGTATTCTCTGCAGAGGGCCGTACTGCGCCACCAGGTCCATATCCGCGCTGACCACCACAAACACGCGCGGGTATCCGCCGGTGGTCTGACGGTCTCGGAGCAACACGATAGGGCCGGAGGGTGTCATCTGAATTGTTCCGTCACAGACCGGTGCGGACACCAGTTGCTCGTTCTTGACCTGGAGGTTCGGCTCATCGCTTCCGTCACTCACGGCCAGCCGTATGCCCATATCGCTCACGTCGCGTGTTGTACGCCACGGTATCGAAAAGAAACGCGACGGGCGGACAAGGAACTCTCGATCCGGTCCGTCCACAACCCGGATGATGCCCTTCGGGTGCGGCCAGCGAAATGCGCGTTCGAACGCGCCGCGGCGTCTGCCGGCAACCCCTGACTTTCGGCCGGAAGCGGCTGTCACGCAGAGGTAGGTACGGAAACCGTACACGCGCCGGCGAAACCGCAACTCGCTTCCGGCAGACGCGTAATACACCGTCGCATGATCCACCGGTTCCGGCTCCTCGCGCTTGCGTGTCTTTGTGGTGAGGGCAGCCTCGAGCTTCCCTCCGGTGAGCACGAACGAGCAATCGTTCCCGAAACGAACACCTCCCGGTGGAACGACGAGTTCCAGGGCCGGATGATCCATCGGGTTTCCGAGCAGAATGTTGCCGGAGAGGAATGAACAGCGATCCTGAGCTCCGTCGGGAGTGTATCCCAAATCCTGCCGCCCGTAGGACGGTACCCCTTTCCAGGCGAATATGCCCGCGCCGAGAATCTCAACGATATCGCCTCCGGTAACGCCCCGGTTCTCCCGCTCTGAGCTCATCGGCGAACCAGCTCTCTCAGGCGACGCGCCAGCGGAAGGGCCAACGCGGAATCGGAGTGTATACAGACCGTGTCGGTACGGATCGGCACAGTATCGAAGGTCAGCCCTCCCCTACCGTCGTCCGATACAACCGGCAGTTGGCGGTGAAGAACGATGCTTTCAGCTTGGGCGAGCGCTTCGTCAAGGTCCCCTACGCTCGCGTACGGTAGTCTCCGTTCAACCAGGGCGACCCCCGCAGCGGTGCTATCCCGCCGGTAGCGGCGTTCCGCGAACGCCTCGGCCAGAACCTCGATTCCCGCGCTCAGGCACGATTGAGCCAGCGCGGAGCCGGGCATGGTGATGATCGTGGTCATCGAATGGCTTACGAGCCACTCGGTCAGCCACTCCGCCAGATCCCGGGAGCGGCAACCGTCGTTGTATAGCGCCCCGTGAAACTTGACGGTTGTGACACCCTGCAGCGCTTCGAGCTGACTCCGGAGCGATCCGGCCAGGGTATTACGGTCGATATCGATGCTCTTCCGCCCGAAGTTCGATCGATCCGGGTACGACAGGTGCGCCGTTACCGTGACACCCAGTCTTTCCGATTCGCTCCGGAAGAACGCGGCCGACTGGGGATCCCCGGCATGACCACCGCAGGCCACGTTCGCAATATCGATCTCGAGCAGCAATGCCCGGTCGGTCTCGTCGTCCACTCCGCGCTCACCGATATCGCAGTTTACCAGAACACGCGACGGCCGTTCCGACACCTCACACCTCCTCGAACAAGACAGTGTCCCCGGGCCGAATCCGAAGCAGGAGATCCGGATTCGTGCGTCCGATCAGGTTCCATCCGCCGGGAGAGGTCACCGGATAAACACCGGTTTGCTCACCCGCGATCCCCACCGAGCCGGCAGGGACATCCATGCGTGGCGTCTCCAGGCGCGGCGTGGCGATACGCCGGTCCATCCCGATCAGGTACGGGAAGTGAGGCCGAAACCCGATCATCGCCACAGTGTATTCCGATGACCGGTGCAGTTCCACAACGCCCCGCGGTTCCATCCCGGCCAGCCGGGCTACGTGATCCAGGTCCGGGCCGTCATACACCACCGGTAACCGGTGGAGATCAGGCTCGGGAGCAGTCCTCCCGGATACCGCACCACCGCGGCTTTCTGCAGCACCGCTGATTGAGGCAGCATCGCCGTCTACCGCAGCCCTGAGCGACTCCGCGCGTTCACGAATCGATTCGGGATCGGCGGCATCCGGATCAAAATGCACTGCCACTGCGCAGTAGGCGGGAACCACGTCGGCCATTCCCAGCTCCCGGAGTATGCGGTCCTCACGAAACGCCCGGTACACCGCAAGCACCCGCTGGGAGGTTTTCCGGCTGATACCCCCCGGCCAGGTCCAGAGCCAGGCAGAATCTCCCAGATTATCGAGGGCTACCTCACCCATCAGGGCGTACTCCGTAGCGCACCAGCAGCCCCGCCAATCGACGAACTGTCTCCTCCTCGACTGAGCGGGGCAGCCCGTCTACTGTCTCGGAACGCGTGCGGGACACGCCGTCCACTGCCCCGGCCTGCACGAGGGCCCGCAGGATCTGCGTGATACCGGGTACCGACGGTAGCAGAAAACGTCCGGTTGCAGCCGACAACACCGCGCACAAACCGTACGCGCCCCAGTTACTGACTCCGGCGTAGATCCGATAGTCAGCCGGGGTACGGCACTCGATCTGCGGGCCCTCCGACCACAACGCGGCACGCTTCTCCTCGGCGATACAGATCCCCAGTTCGTTGCCGCCATCACCGATGCCGACCGTGGTGAACGATCGTTCCGGATCGAGGAAAAGGTGGTCCAGACCGGCCGTGTATGCCGACAGGTCCTCACCACGCATGCTGTAACAGGCGCCGTCGGCTGCGCGGCCCGGACGCTCCACTGCCACGATGTGGGAATACCCCTGCCCCTCGAGCGTTCGCAGCTCGCCGCTGACTCCCGGCGGCAAGCAAATGACTGAAACCGGTGCGCGCGCCGCAGCATCTACGACTGTCCTCATGATTCCAGCAGCGTGCTCATCCACCACGAGTACGGCGGTTTTGCCCAGCACCGTCAGGGCATGCGCCAGCGCGAGCGCACCCGGTGGTCCGTCGGTTTCGATCACCTGCTCGGAGGGAATGTAGAAACCCGTGGCGATCGCCACCTTCGACCCCTTCAGCAGAGACAGAGTCGCCTTCAGAAGGTCTCCCCGTTCGGCCCAGAAGGACAGACCACGCCCGGCCGGATCGCAACGGATAACCCGGTCCACAGCGTCCGCCAGGTTTCTCAGCGCAGGGTTTGTGCACTCAAGCGGACAGGTGAAAGTCATAATCGGAACGATCGCCTACAAACATATGGCCCGGCGCGTGGGTGATCATCACCGGAGGTTTGCTCACCAATGCAGCCTGCTGCGGTGTGATGCCGCATGCCCAGAATACCGTCACTTCGCCGGACCGAATTGACACCCGGTCCCCCCAGTCCGGTCTATCTATCTGCGAAATACCGATATAAGCGGGATCACCGATATGCACCGGCCTCCCGTGAACCGCCGGAAACTCGCGGGTTATCTCAACGGCGCGGATCGCGTCGCCGGGAAGGTACGGGCGCATGCTCACGACCATCGGAGAAGGCAGGAACCTTCCGGCGCCGCGGCACATGAGCTTGGTCCTGTACATCGGTACGTTGAGGTTCTCCTCCTGGTGTCGCAAAGGCAAGCCCGCATCCACCAGTGCCCGCTCGAACGTGAAACTGCATCCGAGCAGGAAGAACACGAAGTCCTCCCGCCAGCGAGATCGGACATCCTCGGTCTCAGCCACGAGCTCACCGTTTTCGTACACCCGGTAGAGGGGAACATCGGTACGCACATCCCCATCTGCAGCAATTGCCGAGGTGCGAGGATCCCCCGCGTCCCCTACTTCCAGCACAGGGCACGGTTTCGGATTTCGCTGGGCGAACAGAAGGAAATCGTAGGCCCAGTCACCGGGAAGTATCACTAAATTCGCCTGCACGTATCCCGGAGCCTTGCCGCTGGTATGCCCGCTAAACGCCCCCGAGCGGGCCGCGGCACGGAGCTCGCTGCCTGTTCGATACATCACGGCCGGATTATAACCCGATACTAGGCCGGTGCAAAGCAGCGGACGGCAACTCATGGAATACCGTCCTCGCCTTCAGGCTGCGCGGCAATCAGGTTGAGAACAATCCGTTCAGTTGAACCAACCGGCGGTTCTCGGCTACTATTGATCCGGATATGCGCTGCCCGTTGTGCAACAGTTTAGAAGACCGCGTCGTGGAATCGCGAACCCTCGCAGGCGGAGACTCAATTCGAAGACGCAGAGAATGCCTTGCCTGTGGCTATCGGTTTACGTCATACGAACGCGTAGAAGAGAAACAACTGATGGTCATCAAGCGCTCGGCAAGGCGCGAACCGTTCAGTCGCGAGAAACTGGAGAAAGGCATTCAACAAGCCGTACGCAAGCGGCCGGTTCCCCAACCGCAGATCGAGAGCATCGTAACCGAAATAGAGGAGCAGGCCATGATCGAAGCACGGGCGAACCATGAGCTTCCCTCGGTGCGCCTGGGAGACATGGTTTTGGACCGCTTGTACGAACTCGACCGTGTCGCCTACATTCGCTTTGCTTCGGTATACCGTAATTTTGCGAACGTCGACGAGTTCATTCGTGAAATAAAAACCCTTTCACAAGCGAAAGGTTCCGAACAGTCGAGAAATAGTCCGAATGAGTAGTGGCGAAGGGATTCGAACCCCTGACCGAACGGATATGAGCCGTTTGCTCTACCGACTGAGCTACGCCACCATGTAAGTTTCCAGAACTATACCGAGTCGATCGCAGAGTGTCAACCCAACGTCGAACTATCCGTGCTCGAGGAATCCTGCGCCCAGGCCGGCTCCCCGCGAGGTCACCGGGCCTCGGATGAATCGCCGGCCTCCAGGTCCCGATGCTGCGCCAGAGTAAGCTCTTCGGCGTCGGCGACTGAGTCGATACCGTAGAGCCGGCGGCACAATGTACGTTGTACTTCCTGCGAGACCTTCGTGAACTGCAGTCCGAGGTAGACACGATCCCCTTCCTCGATGCGTCTGACCACCCGCGCCCGCACCGACGCACGGTAGCGATCCAGCCGCAGCTCCAGTCTGGTCTCCGCGTACATCCCCAGCGACGGGCCGTTCTTCGGCACGGCAAACAGGATACCGTTTGCACTGAGGTCGATCAGTTCAGCCTGACGCAGCTGCGCCTTGGTATCAGCATGTCGAAAATATCCGTTGGCTTCGAGCGCGTAGGCGAATACCCGCGCATACTGCCAGACGAACTCGATCACAGCAGAATCGAACTGCGCTCCGGGCGCCAGTCGCCTCACCAGGTAGAGGTACCCTACGACGTACTGATAGTAGAGGATCGGGCAGTAGAGCTCGTACATCAGCTTCTTGCGCCGCATCTCGTTACTGGCGTCGGTCAGCAACTGCAGCGCGCCGGAGAACTGCGCGGTCATCTCACGCTCGAGCGCCTCAACCCGTTGCCGGGTGATGAGATTGGCGGTTTGCTCAGGCGGCACCGTCTGACTCTGCTCTACCGGAAACGGCAGGACGAGTATTCGCCCAGTCTGCACGATCAGCCGCTCGAACATACCTTTCGGGTTGCGATCCCTGAGCATCACGATCTTGCTCTCCGCCCCATATTGCAGGGCGCGTTCGCGGAACACTTGCAGCAGCTCACTGAGTTTGGAAACGTCGAAGCCCGGATCGAAGCGCGGCTTCTCAACCGGCGCGTATTGCTCGGAATCGGGAAAGCTCAGGCTTATCCCGTGCTCGTCGAGCACGAAGTAAACCCCTACCCCTTTGGGTGCGAGGATGCGCGGGAAGCGGCGCGCAAGATCGCGATACATATGAGCCGGCTGTTTGACCAGCGGGCCGCGCTCAAGCGCCTTGACGACCGTCGTCTTAGCGCTGAAACTCTGTCCCCGGAACTGGAAAAACACCTCGATCGGCTGCTCTTCGCGCAGGCGAGGCAGCTCCTCCGAAAGAAGCTCGAACTCAACCTGCTGATCGGTGTAGTGACGGACCAGCGCCGCGACGCGCCTGCCGTCGAGCTGCACCTCCACCGGAGCCTCCTGCTCTTTGAGCGATTTCAAGATAAACTCACGCTCTATCCGGCTGATTCGCTGTGGCATGGGCATTCCCCACCGGCTACAGACCTCCCGGAACAACACCGCGGCCCGGCTCAAACCGCCGCGCGCGCCGCGGCTCCTCGATCGCCTGCAGCTCAAAATCAAACCCGCTTATGCGCCAGGTTTCGTCTTCACGGATAAGAAACAGCGCACCATCAAGCCGCGCTCCATAGCGTACCGGCACGGTGACCGCTCCGTCACGCTCGGTTTGCGGTACTCCGAAACGCCACGGCTCGCTGAGGGCCATCGTGCCTTTCAGAACCGGCTCCAAACTCCGGCGCAAGCGGCGCTCTGCAGTCTCTTCAACAGTATCGGCGGCAAACGCGCCATCCGAAAGATACTCAAGAAAGGTTCGCGCGACAAAGACCGCCTCTGACTCGTCAGTAGCGGCGTTAAGCTCTTCGCGGGATACCAGTGGGCCGATGACGAAATCCTCAGGACGAGTCTCGGAATGATAACGATCGCGCCATACCGAATCGGCAACGGCTTGCCGCCGCTCTCGTTCATACCGGGCGTCGGCCGCAACAGCGGTCTGCAGGTCGCCGCCGGGTTCAGCGTCCTCGGCCGCCCGTCCATCCGGGGGATCCTTTCCGGCTGCGGTGCCGCGGTGTTCACCTTCGAGCTGATCGGTGTGCTCAGGCGCGTGGGCTTCATCGCGAGCTCCGCAACTTATCCAGAGCGCGAAGAACACGAGCAGCAACAGCACGACCGCCAGCCGGGTTAGTGTGGATTTCACACTAAGACGGTACCAAAATGAAACGTCGCGGTCAAATCCTCTTTTTTGTTACGTCCTGTTGTTTGTGACGTCCTGTTGTGACATCCGCAGCGCCCTGTTGGGAAAGGGGTCCTCCGGCGCGCCTTCCGCCCCCCTTTTGCAAGCGGCTTTCGTTCGCTAAGATCAGCGCATGAGCCGGAACACGAACGTCGTTGCCCATCTCGACACCGCTTACGACCGGCCGCTGCGCGACCCGTTGTGGCAGGATCTAAGCCTCTCAGATGAGATCCTCGCGATTATCGACAGCGCCCCGTTCCAACAGCTGAACCGCATCAAGCAGCTCGGCCCGAGCTATCTCGTCTATCCCGGCGCGACGCACACACGGTTTTCGCACAGCCTCGGCGTATTCCACCTTGCGCGTCGGATGATCCGTGCCCTCGCCCTCCAATCCGAGTGTATTCCGCTCAGTCTCGAGGGCGTGCGCTCGTTTCTGATCGCGGCATTGTGCCACGATCTCGGCCATTTCCCGTTTACGCACAGCTTCAAGGAGCTGCCGCTGGCCGAGCACGAGACGCTGACCTCCGAGATACTGCGGGAACAGCCCTTGCGCGGCCTATTGCGCGACGAGCTCAGACTCGACCCGGGGTACATCGCCGCGATCGTCGACGAGATGCTGCCGACGCAGGGCGACACCGAGCTTCTGTTTTACCGCAACCTCCTGTCCGGTGCGCTCGATCCGGACAAGCTCGACTATCTCAACCGTGATGCTTATTTCTGCGGGGTACCCTACGGCCTCCAGGATATAGCGTTCGCCTTGCGCAATATCCGGCCCAACGGTGCGCAAGGGATCGCGCTTCATACGCGCGGTGTATCGGCGGTCGAGAACATCCTCTTCAGCAAGTATCTGATGTATCGAGCCGTCTACTGGCATAAGACGGTGCGCGTGGCCACCGCCATGATCAAGAAGGCCGTTCATACCGCGCTCCAATCAGGGGAGGTCAGGCCCGAGGAGCTATACGGTCTCGACGACGAACGCTTCGCTGCACGGTTCTCGAGCCACAGCTTTCGGCCTTTGAAGCTCATCGGGCGTGTATACCGGCGAGAGTTGTACAAAACGGTCGTCGAATTACCGTACGATGCGGCCAACCCCAGGCATCAACGCTTGACTGATCTCGACAACCGCGCGGATGCTGAGTGCGAGATCGCGAGACAGCTCGGTGACCGTGAGAGCCCCCCGGCCACGGTAATCATCGATCTGCCGGAACCGGTTTCGTTCGAGTTCGCAATACCGCTGACCGATGATGACAGCGAGGTCGACGCGGCCGAGCGTGGAACGGTGTTCACACCCCAGGTTGTCGAAGACTTCACGCGCACGCTACGAAGACTTAGAATCATCGTTGCCCCCGAGCTTCGCGAGCACCTCGAGGATCCGGCTGCGGCGCTTGCAGCCTGGCTGTAGGGAGGGATATACGCCGCTATCGCGGGAGGCGGATCGTGAACACCGTTCCCCTGTCACAGTCAATCTCGAGCTCAGCGCCTATCTGTGCTACTTCCATGCGCACCAGCTCCAGGCCGAACCCCTGCCCCTCACCACGCAGCACAGCCTCCGGCAGCCCGGGGCCGTTGTCGCCCACGGCAAGACTGAGGCGCCCGTCGGGGTCGTGCGCAAGCGTCACGCGCAGACGTCCGTCCCCGCGCGCGGACAATGCATATTTCTGGGCGTTGGTGACGAGCTCGTTTACGATCAAACCGAGCGGCAACGCGGTCTTAACCGGTACTCGGACCGGTTCGTCAGGGGTCTGCCATTCAAATGAGCCAATGCGCTGGTCGAAGAACGCCGCCAATTCGCGACACAGCTCCGATACAAAGCTCGTGAGCTCGACGTCCTGATAATCGGCGGCACCGTACAGAACTTCGTAGATCTTGAGCACGCTGCGGACTCGGCCGTCGGCCTCCCCGAGCGCTTCTGCAACCTCGGAAGACTCAGCCCCCGCGGCCTGCAACTGCAGCATGCCACTGATGATACTGAGGTTGTTCCTGACGCGATGCTGAACTTCCCGCAACAACCTCTGCTTCTCCGCCACAAGCCGCTCGGCCCGCAGTCCGCGTTCGTGTTGCGCAGTTATGTCACTGATCAGCACGAGCGACGGCCCCGGATTGACTCCTTCGAGCGACACCCCGGTCAAGCTCAGATACCGACCGTCTATCTGCACCGAACCGTCTTCCCCGAGGTTCCGCGGTTCGCGTCCCAGTTCCGCGAGGAGCGTCCAGACCCGTTCTCCCAGGTCGCCTGCGGGGAAGACGTCGGTGAGCCGGTGAGCCACGAGCATCCCCGGATCGCGCCCGAGCAACCGGTGCGCATTGGCATTGGCGAGCACCACAACACCTTCGGTGTTCAGCTCGATTACGCCGTTCGGCGTGGTCTCAAGGTATGTCTCCAGATAACGCTTGGACTGCAGCAGCTCGCGGGTAACCTCACGCTGGTAGAGGTCAGAAGCACCGAGGACGCGATTGCGGTATTCAGCCGCGCGCCCGGCAGTGAGCCCATCGATCACTTCGAGCACCACTTTGCGCAGGGTCGCAAACGGCGCCTTGGCGATATGGGCGTCGACGAGCTCCAACACCGGTCCTTCAGGGTCTTCGGCCGCGATCGCCGACACCATCACCAGCCATACCTGAGCGCCGTTCGGCTCTGCCCGCAACAGCCGGCAGAGCTCATCACCGTCGATCTCAGGCATGATCCGGTCTACGAACACGAGGTCCGAAGTCTGCTGCCTGAACAGCTCGAGTGCGGTCACACCGGTGCCGGCCGTGCGAACCGTGAACCCTTCACCTTCGAGAAGCTCCCGCATGAACTCAGTCACCACGGGGTTGTTATCAACAACGAGAATTGAATTGATGGTGGGCATAAGCGTACTCCCAGTATCACACGGGGTGGTGTCGCTCCGTCTGCGGCGCGGGGCTACACCTGCGAAGAAAGCTCGCCATGCAGCTCCCGGAAGCGCCTTTCGAGTGCAGCGAACAGCGCCGCCATCATTTCAGTCGAAGCCCCTTCGGCCGCAGCCCCTTCGGCCGCAGCGCGCTCCAGGGCCCAGGCGGCATCGGCCAGCTCGGTGAACTCCAAGCTTTCGGCGTCGCCGGCGATATGATGCGCCAGGATTGCGACCGATCCGGTACACCCGGCGGCCACGCTAACCCGCAGCTCCTTGATTTCACGGGCGGTCACCTCGAAGAATAGCCGGCATAGCCTCCGGTATGCTTCAACCGATATGCCGGTTCGTTCAGCAGTCTCAATAATGTCCGGTAGCATGGATAACGTTCCGTCTCGTATTTGCGGGTACTATATCACGGTCTGCGGCCGAAATGCGACTGAGGCAACCTGAGATTGATTCCGGCCTTCATTTCGTATTAGACTCGTCTTCGTAGGGCGCGAGGCATGAAATTCTCCAAGCTAATGAAAGAACGCATCCGGCGAACGACAGTCCTGTTTCGGGAGCTCGGGTATGAAGTCCATGGCGGCGAGATGCAGGAAGACAGCTATTCGGCCGGATTCGAAAACGAAGACGGCTTTCAGGGCGGGGTGTTTATTGACCGGGAGAGCAAGTTCCTGGAAGTGGGCTTCACCTTCGCGTTTTCCCCTGCGCTCGGACCGTTTCTGCGTGATCGCATCGAGGAGCTCACCCAGGTCTGTTACGAATACGGCTGTTACCTCAACCTGCAGACAGGACCGGATGAGATCACGTTTTCCCTGTTCTCCAAGCTCTACTATGCAGGGTTGAACTACTTCGCCCTCAAGGAAACGCTGCGCGACTTCCGGGAAGCGGTCGAGACAGTCCAGGACGTGCTCGAGATTCCGACACAGGGAGCCGTCGATGGAGATCATTAACCTCATGGAGAAAGAGGTGCACCGCGTTGTCAACCAGCTGTGTGACGAGCTTGAGAACGCCGAAAACGGCCCTGAGTTCTGTACCTCGCGCTTGTGCCGGCTTGACGTGACCTGCTATGTGCTCAACCGTATTCCGCCGCGCTACGTGACCTCGAGCCGGGGCGCAACGCACGTGGAACACGAATACATCACCAACCCTCAGCTCGAGATCGACATTATGCGCCTTGCCAACGAGGGGCTCAGGCGCGTTACCTCGATTCAGCGCAGTTACTATAACGAAGGAGACGGCACCGAAGAGCGACAGCGTGGCCCAACCTTCAACTTCCCCACCATTATCGGGCGGCTTTTCAACGCCGAGAGCTTTGCTCCAGTCTCCGAGATCGAGGTAGAGTTGCGGCACGGGGGAGCACCGGCGCCGATGATCGACCCCCGATGGCCGAACCCGTATCGTATTAATCCAATCACCGCCGGCTGTTTCAGCTTCTGGCCGAAACCGGTACCCGCCGGAGATTACGATGAGACCCGCCATTTTGAGTTCGAGCTCGCGGTGGAGACCGCAGGCTTCGAGCCGTTTCACCATTACTTTTCGATAGAGCTCGAGGCTGAAGAGGGCAAGACCAGCCGGCAGGGTTTGGCGCAGGACTTCACTCTCGGCGAGCTCTACCTCATACCGCTTGATCCGGACCTTCAGTAATGCTCCGAGGTGATTGAGACGTCCTGCACGCGCCCGATTGACTCGTCCTCTACGAAGGTGAGCACCTTCTGCATCACCGACTCCCCGAACTGGCGCGAGTTGGAGATCACCGCACCCCCAATCTGGGTGAAGGTAAGACTGTCCTGTAAGTCAACTTCGGCTGCGGTTATCTTGTACCGATGCTGCAGGCGTTCCTTAAGTGACTTGACGATGCGCCGTTTCTCTTTGATCGAACCGACGTCCGGCAACTCAAGAATGATCTGAATCATCGAGACTACCATAGCGAATCACCTGTTGAAGCGTTCCCTGCTCTTCAGAGGGAGTACAGTTTCATTATAAGCACGCGCTACCCGAAACGTCTCCTCGTCGGCGTGACGCTCGGGGATCTCCACCGCACGGCGATACTCCCAATCCTCCAGCCCACGCCTGATGACTACCAACGGGTGGATAACGGTGCGCGCGAACCGCCGCTGGTACACCGAGCCTACCAGCGCAACCGAACCCAGTACGATCGCAACGAAGATAAGCGTAGTTTGGGCAACCGTGGCGTTCATCAGCCGAAGGTCGAAAAAGACCCCGGCGTCGCCTGCTTCAAAATAGCCGAAATCCGCCGGGCCGAACCGCGCCCGGTAATAGGCGTTGTCGTACCGCGAGTACTGCGTGCGCTGTTGCGAACGCACCATCAGAATTGCCGGTTCCAACCCCGCCAGGCGTTGCAGCTCGGCCTCATCTCCCGCCTCGGCCAGACCGCGGTCGGCTACATACTCAACCGTTGCCGCGTAGCGTCTTGCGGCAGTGCGTTCTACGCCCGCCGGGTCGATAAACGAAGACCACAGCGTCGCCACCACCGCGATAATGACGACGGTGTTCGCCGCGAGAGACCCGGCCAACCCGCCATGCCTGCGAGTGGTCACGACCGCACTGTCCCGCCCTCCGACGAAAACCGGCAACACACGCAGTATCCGCAGGAGCGAGGCAATGCGCAACGCCGCGGCGGTGCCGAACACGCCTGCAAGCCCACTTAGCGGCAGACCGCCGATCGTCACTGCGATAACCGCCGGAGCGGAGAACAACACGACCACTGGAATCGAGCTTACGAACGCAACCCACCCCCTTTCCTTAAACATATACTGCCCGAGGCGGCGGTTCAGAGTTGCCAGGTAGAAACGGGTGAGAAACTCAACCGTGAAGAACACATCAAGGCCGAACCCGCCCATCAGCAGGATGTACCGTTCCTGCCATTCACGCCCGGCCACCATTGCCGCATTTTCCAACACCACCTGAGCGACGGTGGCAACAACCGCCAGAATCACGATTCCCTGCAGAACTGCCGTCAGTCTGGTTCGCATTTCCTCATCCTTCCGACACCGCCGGCCCGTTTGTACTGAACCACCCAGCGGGATATAATTCAAACTAC
>PUNW01000194.1 GCA_003552665.1 Spirochaetaceae bacterium
CCGCGCTCATCCTGAGCAGACTCTTGTATCGCAATCCGGCCCGGCTGGTCCTGAGCGTGCGGAATAACCCCGAAGGCTACGAGTTCAAGCGACCTGCGCCGGTGCGGCCGCTGTACCGGCTCGCTTTTGGGGCGCTCTACCGGCGAGCCGAGGCCGTGGTCGCGATAACGGCTCACATGCAGCATATTCTTGAAACACGCTATCGCATTTCCCGGGTCAGACTGATTTACAACATGTACGCCGGTATCGGCGGAAGCCGCGCAGCAGGGTCGAGCCAAGGGGAAGACCCGGGCAGTTCTCCTGTCGTGGGGCGTGAGCCGCCGCACGCGCTTAGCAACGAACGCGCCGACGGCGAGCGCCTCTGGATCACGGTAGGGCGGATGAGCCGGCAGAAGGGGCATCTGCATCTCGTACGTGCGTTCGCCGACCTGGCTGCGGAGGTGCCGAGCGTACGACTTGCAATCGTCGGCTCCGGCCTGCTCGAGGGCGAGGTGCGCCGCCTCGTCGAGGAGCTGGACCTCGGTGACCGCGTTTTGCTTCTCGGCAAACGGTTTGACGTTCCGCAGTTACTGCAACGTGCCGAGCTCTTTATTTTGTGCTCGCTGTGGGAAGGGCTCCCGCTGTCGCTCCTGGAAGCGCTGGAGATGCGGCTGCCGGTAGTGGCAACCGATTGCCCAACCGGACCGCGTGAGGTGCTTGCGCCCGAGACTGCACCGTTTGAGCCGCTTAAGTATCCGTATTTCGGAACCTACGGCATCCTCACCCCGCACATCGGGCGGTACCGCAGCCTTGACGAGCTTGCCGGAACGCCGCTGGATGCCGCTGAGCGGACCCTGGCCGAGACACTGCGCCGCATCGCGCATGAGCCGGAGCGGATGCGTGAGCGTTACGCCCACGGCCCCCGCCGCACGGAAGATTTCGCCTTTGAGACCGTAGGCGCGCAGTGGCGCACGCTGGTAGCCGAGATCGCCGGAAAGGCCGTTGCCGCCGAAGACGCCGACGCTACTGCTGGTGACGAGCATAGTTACGACGGGGCCGCTGACGGCCGAGGCGCGAACCAGGCGCAGAAGGAGATCCGGCGGTGAGAATCCTGTATCTTTCGCTCTCGCCGGTGCCGTCGCAAGCTGCAAACAGTGTGCAGGTGGTGAAGATGTGTGCCGCGTTCGTCCGCGCAGGGCACTCAGTACACTTGTTCTGCCGAAGGTCGGCGTCCGGTGCTCCCGACCGTGAAGCCCTGCGGCGCACCTACGGGGTATCCGAAGACCTCGCGCTTACCTCAATCGCGCAGCCGCGCGGTCGTCTGATCGGACGGGCGCTTTACGCCCGTCGCGTAGCCTGCGCTGCCCAGCCGCTTCTGCCGCAGTTCGATCTAGTTTACGGACGCGACATCTACACGTTGCTTGCCGCCCGGCGCTGGGGCCTGCCGATTATCTACGAAGCACACATGCCGCCGGCCAATGGCCTCAAGCGCCTCATGCATCGGCGATTGTTTGCCCACCCCGCGTTCACCCGTCTGGTGGTGGTATCGCAGCGGCTTGCCGAGTATTACGCGCGTGAGTTCCCCGAGCTTGGAACGGCCGGGATCGTGGTCGCTCCCAACGGAGCCGACCCGCCGGCTGATGATGAGGCCAGACGCGCCTCTCGCGCCCCCTTCATGCCGGCCGCTCGCTCTGTGGGCTATGTGGGACAGCCCGCACCGCACAAGGGGATTGACCTCGTATTAGCGCTTGCGCGCGCAATGCCGAACACCGAGTTTCATTTAGTCGGCGGCTCGCCCGAGGCGCTACGGCGCCTCAGGGCCGAGGGGGCTCCAAACCTCCGGCTTCACGGACACATTGGACAAGGCGAGCTCAGCAGGATCTATCGCAGCTTCGCGGTGGTCCTTGCCCCGTATCAGAGCACGCCGGGCGGCGAACCGGCGCTAACCGACGACACCCAGTGGGGCTCGCCGTTGAAGATTTTCGAGTATATGGCCCACGGCTGTTGCGTTGTAGCTTCGGACCTGCCGGTGATCCGTGAGCTGGTTGGGCAGGGTGAGGCGGCGGTACTCTGTCCGCCAGACAATCTGGAACGCTGGCACACGGCCGTGAGCGAGCTCCTGGACGATCCTGAGCGCCGCCGAGCGCTTTCCGCGGAGGCCGAGCGCCGCTTCACCGAACGCTACACCCGCGATCGGCGCGCCGAGACTGTTCTCGCTGGAGTGGAGGTCCCACCCTCCCCCGAAACTGCCGCCGCCAGGTCGACCGGGCCGGGCTAGCCGTGCTACAGAAAGCGGATTGCGGCGATCACGATGCCCGCGGCGGTGGCGATAAAGCCGAAGCTCCAGTACATGAAACGGTGCAACGCCTTGATCATATCCTCGAGGCGGCGCTCGCTCGCCTCAAATCGCTTGTTCACTTGCTCAAATCGCTTATCCACTTGTTCGAAGCGCTTGTCCACCTGTTCGAAGCGCCGCTCAACCTGCTCGAAACGTCTGTCCACCTGCTCGAAACGTCTGTCCACCTGCTCGAAACGCTTATCGACCTGTTCAAAACGCTTGTCGATCTGTTCGAAGCCGTGCTTCATCAACTCGCGCTGCGCCCTGAGCTCTTCCTCAACCCGCACGATGCGCTCGTGCAGCCCAACCTCCACCGCCTCAAGACTCGGTGAGGCTTCGCGCATCCAGGTGCGGAGGTTGCTGCGAACATAATCTCCGATGCGCTCGAGCGCGCGCTCATCAAGTTCCATCGCCGGTTCTCGTTCAGCCACAGCATCGCCTCCTACCATCCATAGACCGCCACGACGTACACGCTGCTTCGCTTACGGAGGCAGAAAGGCAACACCTATCTCACTACGTATTATAATAGCTCGGAAACCGGGGGCAGGCAAACGGCAGTAACGGCAGGCGCGCTCAGATTGAACGCCCAGGCACAATGCAGTACAATCGGCGCCATGAAGACCACGGCAGGCCATTTCCCCGACTTCCTCGGCATCGGGGCAACGCGCGGCGGCTCATCATGGCTATACCGCGTGCTCTCGCGCCACCCGGATGTCTGGATGCCGCCGGTAAAGGAGCTTCACTACTTCGACAAGCCGCACGAAGGCAGGCGCACAGTGAGCCTCGGCGGGCGCGTGCCGCTGGTCCGCATACGCGACTACCTCATTGGCGAGCGAAAGCGCTCAACCGGCGACAGCCTGGCGGAGACTGTGCGCTGGGACCTCTGCTACTTCTTCGGCCGACGCAGCCTGGAGTGGTATCAGAGCCTGTTCCGCCCGCGAGCGGCGCAAATCACCGGCGAAGTGACCCCGGCTTACGCCAAGCTGGAACCGCAGACCATAACACGCATCGCCGAGCTCAACCCTGAGATAAAGGCGCTCTATATGCTCAGAAACCCCATCGACCGCGCCTGGTCGGCTGTCGTGAATGACCTTGCCCGCAAGCGCCGCCGCAATATCGCGGAGGTACCGAACGATGAGCTGGTGCGCAAGGTGGAACGGGTTGCCCGCTCGCAGCGGAGCGATTACGCCGCGAACATCCGCAACTGGCGGAGGACGGTCGGGGCTGACCGGCTGTTTATCGGGTATATGGAAGAGATCAAGGAGCAGCCGGAGGATCTTCTGGTCC
>PUNW01000305.1 GCA_003552665.1 Spirochaetaceae bacterium
CGGGCGCATGTACCGCATAACCTCGAACGCCCACGCCAACACCGGAGACGGCCCGGCAGTCGCGATGCGCGCCGGCATCCCTCTCGAAGATATGGAGTTCTTCCAGTTTCACCCAACCGGCATAAAGGACATGGGCATCCTGATCACCGAGGGAGTGCGCGGAGAGGGCGGAATCCTGCTCAACCGCGACGGCGAGCGCTTCATGGAACGCTACGCTCCCACGCTGCTGGACCTCGCACCGCGCGACATGGTCAGCCGCGCCATCATGACCGAGATACAGGATGGGCGCGGCATACGCGGCGACCGGCGCATCGATGATTACGTCATGCTCGACGCAAGCCATCTCGGGCGCGAAGTGGTAGAGCGCAAGATCCCCGATATCGCCGATTTCTGCAAAACGTATCTGGCAATTGATCCAGCCGAAAAGCCGATGCCGGTACAGCCGACAGCCCACTACGCAATGGGCGGCATCCCAACCGACGTCGACGGACGGGTTACCACCGGCGAGACGGTCTACGAAGGGCTATACGCCGCCGGCGAATGCGCCTGCGTCTCAGTCCACGGCGCTAACCGGCTGGGGACCAACAGCCTGGTGGATCTCGTGGTGTTCGGCAGACGCGCCGGGCGCCACATCGCCGAGTACGTTACCGGGGCAGCGCTGCCGCGCATCCCCTCTGACGCAGGCGAACAGATGCGGCGTCGCATTGCCGAACTCAAGCGCGAAGATGGTGCGCATCCCGGCCCCGTGTACGAAAAGATGCAGTCGACGATGATGGAGAATGTGGGGGTCTATCGCGACCACGAACGCATGACGCGCGGGCTCGCCGATATCCGGGAGCTGCGCGAGGCGTTCAAAGAGGTGCGCGTACAGGACAAGCAGTCACGCTTCAACACCGAGGTGCTCGGGATTCTCGAGCTCCAGAATCTGCTCGATCTGTCGCTGATTACGGCGGCCTCGGCCCTCAACCGAACCGAGAGCCGCGGCGCACACTCCAGAGTCGACTACACCGAACGAGATGATGCCCAATGGCTGAAGCACACCCTTGCCCGGATCAAAGACGGTGAGGTTCGTATCACCTATAAGTCCGTGGACACCAGCATATGGGAACCCAAGCCGCGAACATACTAAGCGAGCAGAAAACAGAAAGGAGCAAGTATGAAGGTCACCCTTGCCGTACAACGATATAATCCCGAAGCCGACGCCCAGCCCTATGAGCAGCGTTTTGAGGTGACGGTTGAGCCCACCGACCGGGTGCTGGACGCCCTGATGGAGGTGTACCGAAACCAGGACGGTAGCCTGAGCTTCCGCAAGAGCTGCGCGCACGGCGTCTGCGGCTCGGACGCAATGTTGATTAACGACGACGAGAAGCTCGCGTGTAAGACCCTGATCCAGGATGTGACCGAAAACGACGGTGACGTTATCACGCTCGCGCCGCTCAGGCACATGCCGGTGCAGCGCGATCTCATGGTCGATCAGAGCGAGTTCTTTGGGAAGTTTCGCGCCGCGAAGCCGTTTCTGATTGCCGAGAGCGAGCCGAGCGCGCGCGAATACATCCAGTCTCCGGAAGAACGGCAGCTGTTCGATGATGCCACCAAATGCATCAACTGTTCAGCATGTTACTCCGCATGTCCGGTGCTTGACGAGAACCCGGAGTTTCTCGGACCGGCGGCGATCGTCGCCGCAGCGCGCTTTGTGTTCGACAGTCGCGACAAAGGCGTGGAAGCCCGTCTGGACATACTGGATACTCCCAACGGGGTTTGGCCGTGTGAGAACCATTTCGAATGCACGCGCGTCTGCCCGCGCGACATCAAGATCACGAAGCTCATCAACCTGACCAAGCGCGAGATCAAGCGATACCGCGAGGCACGCGGCGAAAGCACCGCTGAGCCGCAGGACGGGAAGTAGCGGTTGGGCGTATCTGCACGGCAGACGCATCCCGCAGTGTGAGCATGGAAAGGAGAACAGGGTGAAGATTCACGAGTACCAAGCAAAAGAGCTATTCGGCGAGTACGGGATTCCGGTTCAAGCGCAGGAAACGGCAACCGAGGCGCAGGCCGCCCGGCGGGCGGCCGAGCGGTTCGGCGGCGAGGTCGTCATCAAGGCGCAGGTGCTGGTCGGCGGCCGCGGGAAGGCCGGCGGAGTGCAGCTCGCCGCCTCCGGAGAGGAGGCGGAGAAAAAGGCCGGCGATATTCTCGCCTTGCAGATCAAGGACCTGCCGGTGGAGCGGGTCTTGGTTGCGCCGGCGGCCGATATACAGCAGGAGTACTACCTCGGGCTGATTCTCGACCGTGGGTCGAAGACAATCGTACTGATGATCAGCGCCGAAGGGGGGGTCGATATCGAGGAGCTCGCCGCTACGAGTCCGGAGAAGATCCGGCAGCTGCCGATCAACCCGGTAGACGGCGTCGAGGTCGGTGCCTTGAGGAAGATACTGGCTGAGACCTTCCCGTCACCGGAGCTGCAGAAACAGGCCGAAGACACCGTCGAGAAGCTCTACCGGCTGTTCATCGAGAAGGACTGCTCATTGGTGGAGATAAACCCGTACGCCAAGGTGGAGGGCGAGCAGCTGCTCGCGCTGGATGCAAAGATCAATTTCGACGATAACGCGCTGTATAAGCACCCCGAGCTCGAGCGGTTCAAGAACCCCGAGGAGTATTCGGACGATGAGATCGAGGCTCGCCGCCACGGCTTGAGCTTCGTCAGCCTGGACGGCGATATCGGCTGCATCGTCAACGGCGCCGGGCTCGCGATGGCGACCCTCGATATCGTCAAGCTGTACGGCGGCAACCCGGCCAATTTCCTCGATGTCGGTGGGAGCTCGAGTCCGGAGAAAGTGCTGAACGCGCTGCGCATCATCCTCGGTAACCCCAAGGTCAAAGCAATCCTGATCAACATCTTCGGCGGCATTACGCGCTGCGACGACATAGCAAACGGCATTCTGATGGCGATGGACCAGATCGAGATCAAGGTCCCGATGGTGATTCGGCTGATTGGAACCAACGATGTGGAGGGAAGAAAGCTGCTCACCGAGCGTGGTTTTCAGGTAGCGGAGCAGCTCAGCGACGCGGTTGCACAAGTCGTCCGGCAGGTTGAGGGAGGGGCAGCACAATGAGCATTCTGATCGACAGCAACACCAACGTTATCGTCCAGGGCATCACCGGCCGCGACGGGTCATTTCACGCGCGAACCATGCTCGCCGACGGAACCAACGTGGTCGGAGGGGTTACCCCCGGAAAGGGGGGGAGCGACCTCGACGGGGTTCCGGTATACAACTCAGTAGCCGAGGCGCAGACGGCAGACCGTGTCGACGCAACGGTCATCTTCGTTCCGGCGAAGTTCGCTTCTCAGGCCATCCGCGAAGCCGCCGACGCCGGGGTCGCCCTGATCGCCTGTATAACCGAGGGCGTGCCGGTGCTCGAGATGCTCGAGAACTACTACTACGTCCGTGAGAAAGGCGCACGATTGATCGGCCCGAACTGCCCCGGCTTGATCTCCCCCGGGAAATGCAAGATCGGCATCATGCCGCTGCGTATCCACGAGCCGGGAAAGATCGGCGTGATCTCGCGCAGCGGAACCCTGACCTATGAAGTGGTGTA
>PUNW01000307.1 GCA_003552665.1 Spirochaetaceae bacterium
CATGCATTATGAAAGTATCGCTGCAGTGAACCGGTTGCCCCGCGGTCGGGGTCAATCGAACACCCATGCTTGTCGGCACAAGCAGGGCGTAGTCGCAATTATCCCGCAGCTGCATAGTCATCTTAGTACCCCCTCACAAGTCGTAATGATATCGTGTGCCGCTATGCTAATAGATGAAACGGGTCGGCCGCAATACGCGTACTGTCCGTACTGTCGATTTCACAGTGAAAGGCGTTCAAGCAGAGCCCGGCGATCCGGCTGGGCCGCAATCAGGGCGAGCTTCTCGGCGCGCGTCAGGGATTTGAGACGGCGCTCAGCCCGCAGCGCGAGGCTACGCTCACCGAGTGCGATGCTGTAGCGGAGGGTGACACGGGCCGCAGCGCGAGTAAACCGGGCCGCCCGCGCCCCTCCCGACCGGTGTTCCCTCAGCCGGCGGTCCGGCTCGGTCGTGACGCCGGTGTACAGTCTGGCATCACACTCGAGTACGTACACATGCCACACCCGGTCGTCCGGCATCGGCTATGACCGCTTTGCAATCACCCACACGGCGTGTACGATACCGGGAACATAACCGAGTAACGAAAGGACGATGTTAATCCAGAACGGCCCGCGCAGACCGACGGTCAGAAACACACCTAACGGTGGAATCAGAATAGCGATGATGATTCGTAGCAGATCTCCCATGAGGTCTCTCCAATGCACAGCTCGAATCCCGAAGCCGCCTACGGCTCCGGGCCCAATAGCCACGATCATACCCTGCCGGCGGCGGAACCTCCAAGAGGTATTCTATGGCTGAATCCAAATTAGCGCACCGCCTGCGTGTGGGTACGCTCCTCACGATGGGCGGGTTCGGCGTAATGGGCGGAGGCTTGCTTGCGCCGGCGCTGCCGGCCCTGATCGAGCCGTTTGCGATCGATGAAGCATCGGCCGGGCTGGTGCTGAGCGTTTATACCCTTGCTGCCGCGTTGACGTTGCCGTTCACCGGTCTGCTGCTGGACTTGCTCGGTCGCAAGACGGTCGGCATCTGCTGCCTGCTGATCGACGGGTCGTTCGGCCTGCTCGGCACCACGGCCCCGAGCTTCGGCGTGCTCCTGGGTTTTCGCTTCCTGCAGGGAATCGGCATTGCCGGCTTGATACCGGTGGCGATGACGGTGGTGAGCGACTGGTACGAAGGTGAGCAGCGGCTACGCATCATGGGGTTTCTGAGCGGCACGATCGCGGTCGCCGCGGTGGTGATTCCGCTGCTCGGGGGTACGTTGGGCGAGATCAGCTGGCGTCACCCGTTTCTTGTGTACGGCTTTTCGCTCCTGCTTGCACCTGTTTTTTTCGTCCTGGTCCCCGAATCGGCACCGCGCACGCGAGGGCAAGATATCCGCGCCAGAACCGGCGCCTACGTCGGTGGGCTGGTGAGGGCGTTGAAGCTGCAGGCGGTGCGTGAGGTCTTCCTGCATTCGTTCGGCACCTACTTCCTGCTGTATTCGCTGGTTACGTTCGTACCGCTGTTTCTCTCGACCGCCTACGGTCTGGGGTCCGGAGTCGCCGGTGTCGCGATTGCGCTCAACGGCTTCGTTGCGGCGCTGGTGGCCGGACGCGCCGTCGGGATCAACCGGCGCCTGGGCCGGCGGCTGACCTTGGTTTCAGGCTATCTGGCAATCGGCCTCAGCCTGGGTACCATCCCCCTCTGGCCGGGAGTCGCCGGGGTAGCGCTCAGCCTGGTGCTCTACGGGGTCGGGATGGGAGTCGTGCAGCCGGTGATCTTCAACTGGGCGACCACCGCCGCCCCGGCAGGGCTTACCGGCTCGATCGTGGCGTTGTTCAACACGCTCAAATTCATCGGGATGACTGCCGCTCCGGTGGCGCTGCGCGGCGTGCACGCTATAGGCGGGATGCCGTGGACCTTCGCCGCCGCCGGGGCCGTGGCGGTGCTGTGGTCTTTGCGGGCCGCAGCACGCTCCGGTTAGCGCTCGAACTCTGCGGGGATGAGCGCTGGGCCGGAACTGGTCGGCAGGTAACGGGTTTTATGGTATACTGCCGCTGATGAGTGACACAATGGTAGCCGGACAGGCGTCGATCACGACGCTGCGCGAATTGCTTGAACACAGTGTGACATCGTACTCCGAGCAGCCTTCGCTGGCGCTATTCGGTGACGGTGTTTATAGTTATGGCGATCTCGGCGAGCAGGTGGAAGCGCTCAGGCGGGCGCTGGCTTCCCGCGGCGTAAAGGCCGGCGACCGCGTCGCGCTCCTGAGCGAAAACAGGCCCAACTGGGGTGTTGTCTACCTTGCGGTCACCGGTATGGGAGCGGTAATCGTTCCCATTCTGCCCGACTTCGCCCCGGCAGAGATATCGCGCATTCTTGACCACGCCGGAGTATCGCTGCTGTGCGTCTCACGCGGGCTTTATCCCAAGGTTGTCGAGTACCGTGCTACATCGGCGGTTCTGTTGGTGGATGATCTGCTGTTCATTCGGCCGGGGACGGAGCCGGGCGCTCTGCCGGCCGGCGGCGATTCGGCGGCCGCAGGCGACTCTGCGGCTCCGGAGGTCGCAACCGGCTTGTTCGGTCGCGAGAAGGACACCACGGCAGCCGGATTTCGGCCCGCCGAAACGGATTTGGCCGCGATCTTGTATACCTCCGGCACCACCGGGCAGCCGAAAGGGGTGATGCTCACGCACCGAAACCTGGTGCAGAACGCGCTTGCAGCGCGGCCGCTTGCGAGCATCGGCCCGCAGGATCGTCTGCTTTCGATCTTGCCGTTGGCGCACACCTATGAGTGTACGATCGGCTTTCTCATTCCGGTCTCGGCCGGGGCGAGCATCTACTATCTCGGCAAGCCGCCGACGCTTTCTGCGCTGTTGCCGGCGCTTCAGGAAGTTCGGCCCACGATTATGCTGAGCGTACCGCTGATTATTGAGAAGATCTATCAGTCGCGGGTCGCCCCGGTGTTCAGTAAGAATGCGCTCACACGCACGCTCGCAGGAGTGCCGCCGGTTCGCCGGCTTATCCATCGGGCCGCCGGCCGGAAGGTTCACGAGACCTTCGGAGGCGAGTTGCATTTCTTCGGTATCGGCGGGGCGCCGCTGTCACCGGAAGCGGAACGGTTCCTGCGTGAAGGCCGGTTCCCCTACGCTATCGGCTACGGTTTGACCGAAACCGCCCCGCTGGTGGCCGGTTCGGGGGCCGCCGACACGCGTGCGCGTTCCACCGGTCCGCCGGTATCCGGGGTCGAGGTTCGAATCGATTACGAAGCCGGCGACGGAGTGCACGGCGAGATACAGGTGCGCGGGCCGAATGTCATGCAGGGGTACTATCGCAACGAAGAGGCCACCCAGGCCGCCTTCACCGAAGACGGTTGGTTCAAGACCGGGGATCTCGGCTCCTTTGACGAGGACGGCTATCTGTACATTCGCGGCCGGCTGAAGAACATGATTCTCGGACCGAGCGGCGAAAATATCTATCCCGAGGAGATTGAATCGACGATCAACCAGAACGAGCTGGTGGTTGAGTCGCTCGTATTTCAATGGAAGGGACAGCTTGTCGCACGGGTTCACGTGAACTTCGACAAGCTGCGTGAGTACCTGGG
>PUNW01000374.1 GCA_003552665.1 Spirochaetaceae bacterium
CGGCGCTGCGGCGCGCGAGGCGCTGGTCGAAGCGGCTGACGGTGATGACAGCCGCGCTGAGGCGCGAGAGCACGAGCTCCATGGCGTACACCCGCGCGCGCTGCAGCGCCGGGATGCCGGGCGCAAACTGCCACCCGTGGGCGGTGAACACCGCGGGCGCGCCGCTGAGACGGGCGGCGAGGCGGCCGACCAGGCCGGCCTTGGCGGTGTGGGTGGAGACAAGGTCAGGTCCAAAGCGGCGCAGCCGGCCGGCGAGCCGGCGCACCGCACGCAGGTCGGCCGCCGGCGCCATCTCGCGGCGCAGGTGCGGGATGATCTCCAAGCCGATGTTGCGGGCTTCAAGCTCGTCGGTGAAGATGCCGGTGGAGCCGGTAAACACGCGCACCGTCACCCCGTCTGCGGTGAGGCGTTCGGCGAGGTCGCAAACGTGCGTTTGGGCGCCGCCGGGGGTGTCGCCGCGGGTGATCACGAAGGCGATGCGGTTGGGGAGGCTGTCCCGGCCGGGAGCTACGGCTGGCTCGGCCGGCTCAGTAGGCGTTCTCATTCACCATGCCTCGGAAGGGCGTGAGGAGAATGATTTTCATGTCGAGCCAGAAACTCCAGTTCTCGATGTAGTAGATGTCGGCCTCAATGCGTTCCTGGATTGAGGTGTCGCCGCGCAGACCGTTGATCTGCGCCCAGCCGGTGATGCCGGCTTTGACGGCGTGGCGGCGCATGTAGTGCTTGTACTGGTCGCGGAACTGCTCGACGAAGTAGGGCCGCTCGGGCCGGGGGCCTACGACCGACATTCTGCCGAGGAGCACGTTGATGAACTGTGGGGTCTCGTCGAGCGAGAGTTTGCGCAACCAGCGCCCGAGCGGGGTCACCCGCGGATCATCCTTGGTGGTCCAGGCTTTGACCTCGGCGGTGGGGTCCTGCACGTACATCGAGCGGAACTTCAGCATGTGAAACGGGCGATTGTCGAGGCCCACGCGCTCCTGGCGGATGAAGACCGGCCCGCGCGAGGTGAGCTTTACGAGCAGCGCGATCAGGGCGAAGAGCGGCGAAAACAGCAGCAGGAAACCGCCGGAAAAGACGATATCGAAGGAGCGCTTGAGCACGCGGTTCATACCTTCGCGGGTGGGAATATCGCGGATCGATAGAATCGGGATGCCGTCCATCGTCTCGACCCGTCCGCGGGAGGTGATGATCTCGCTGAAGCCGGGCACAATCTTGAGCGCCACGCCGGCCTGATCGGTGAGCCCGAGCACCCGTCGCAGGCGATCGCCGCCCTGATCGGGGAGCGCGTAGACCACGACGTCCGGACGGTGGCGGCGCAGGAGCTGCTCGAGCTCGTCGAACTCGCCCACAACCGGAAAGCTATTGCCGGTATAGCCCTCGTCCTTCTCTGAGGCCACATACCCAATGATGCGGTAGCCGTGGATCGGGCGGTTCTTGATGAGCCCGGTAAGGCGCCGGGCAGCCTCGCCGGTGCCGACGATCAACACGTGACGCACGTTATAGCCGCGCTCGCGCAGCTTCTGGAGTATGCGCCTGCTTGCTGCGTGCCAGAGCGCGATATCGATTACGTTGAGCACGGCAAAATACGCGACAGTGAGACGCGAGATTTGCTCGACCTGCAGAAAGAACAACACGGCGAGCGAGGTCAGGATCGTGATCGCGACCCCGGCCACAATCGTCGCCATCTCCTCTGAAGTGGTGACTCCACGCCGCTGATCGTACAGACCGATCGCAAAGAAGACCACAACCTGAATCGCAGCCATCATGAGTCCAAGAAAAACGTAGCTTTCAAAGTCTATGCTGCGGAAGGCCTCCAGGTCGGGCTCCTGGATGGCAAAGCGAACGAACATCGCAAGCGCATAGCTCGCAACGGAAACCAGGAAGTCAGTTGTTATAAACGTTAGCAGTAAGCTTTGGCTGCGTTCTTTGAGCATGGGTGATTACACAGAGCCCTTCGCTATGTTGGCGGCCTTTAGCCACCCGCGAACCCGTCGCTCGACGTACGGTCGTTAACCCTTAAGTATAATGCAATTCCCCGCGTGTTTCCACGCTCGAATTGCTCATTAGCACGTTCGCTTGTGTCGCGCGTTCACGCGTGAGTTAACGGCGGAGCGCCTGCTCCTTGCCTGCCGCGAGCCGGCGACGCAGGCTGAGTGGGAGCAGCCGATAGGCAACCCGCACAAACGCGAGCAGATACAGGCGCGCGCGCCGTGCGACGGCGGAGGGGTTGCTGTCTGCGTGCAGCACGCGGATTGCTCCGATCTGCAGTTGCAGCGACGAGAGCACGTAGCGCAGGTGATCGCGCGCCTCGAAGCTCTGACCGCTGTGGATGCGCTTGCCGGTATAAGGCACGTCGATAAACCGCTGCACTGCCCCGGCGGCGGCGGCGCGGATCCAGAGATCGTAGTCGAGCTGTCGCCGCCGGGCGACATCATAGCCGCCGAGCGCCTCGAGGAGCGAGCGGCGCATCATGACCGAGCTGTGGTTCACCGGGTTGTAGCGCGGAAGCAGGCGGGCGAGGTCGCGGAGCGGCTGCTCACCCGCGGGCGCCGAGGCCGGGGGGCCTGCCGAGGACTGCTCCGCATCGATGTAGCGGGAGGCGGTAGCGAGCAGGTCGAGCTCGGGGTTGCGGGCGAACTCGGCGAGCTGGGCTTCGAGCCTGCCCGGCAGAAAGATGTCATCGGCGTCCAAGTTGGCGATGAGTTCGCCCCGGGCGCTGCGCCAGGCGAGGTTGAGGGCCGCCGCGCGGCCGACGCCGCCTGGTGCAAGCACGCGGAGCTCCGGCACACGCCCGGCGTAGCGCTTCAGGATTTCGGGCGTGTCGTCGGTTGATCCGTCGTCCACCACCACAATCTCGGTCGGCAGGACGCTTTGGGCGTAGACGCTTTCGAGGGCGGCTTCAATGAAGCGCGCGCCGTTCTTGACCGTCATCATGACCGAGACTGTGGGCGCGGACGGGGCGTTTGGCATCTTCATCGGTGTACGTTACTATAGCGCAAAAGTCGGACGGGAAACGAGGGGGTGCAGTAGTGCGCGTTGCGTTTATCATGCATGGGTTTGATCCCGGACAACAGCAGATGCAGTTTCTCAATTACGCTCGCTATCTGCCGCGGCGCTACCGGCTTCTGATGCTGTTCATCCGTCCGGTGGACCGCGAGAGCGAGATTTACCGCACCTTCGAAGCGCTCGGTGCGGAGATCGATTCGCTTGAGTGCACGCAGCGCTTCGGCCCGGGTGTGATCAGGCGTATGTATCGGCGGCTTCGGGCCTTCCGGCCGGACATCGTCCACACGCAGCACGCCATCGCCAACGTCAACGGTAAGCTCACGGGGGCGCTGTATCAACGCTTTGAGAACCCGGGGCTACAGATCATCTGTGAACAGCGCAACGCCAAGCACGGCATACCCCGAGCGGCGCGGATGCTCGAGGTGGCGACGCTTCCGGCGGCTGATCTCATCCTGTGCTCTTCGGCCGGCGTGGAGCGGAGTTTTTTCGGCTCGTCGGAAGTCATAGACACCGCCGGGCTCGATCTAGGGCGCCGGCGCCACTACACCTTTCACAACTCAATTGATGTTGAACGGTTCGCCGAACGGCAGGATGAGCCCGGTGGCGCGGGGCGGGCGGCAACACGCCGGGCGCTGGGGCTGCCGGAGGACGCCTTTGCAATTGCAACGGTCGCCAAGTTCAGCCGCCAAAAGGACTACCCCACGCTGATCGAGGCGTTTGGTGGGCTTGCGGCCGAGCGTCCGCAGCTTCGGCTCTTGTGCGTGGGCGACGGGCCGGAGCGCGAGAAGATCACGGCCGAGGTGCGTGAGCGCGGGCTTAGTGAGCGGGTGCTGCTCGCCGGCTATCGCGATGACGTTCCGGCAGTCCTCGCGGCGGCCGACTGCTTCGTGCTTGCCTCTCTGTGGGAAGGCCTCCCGAAGGCGCTTCTGGAGGCGATGAGTCTCGGCCGTGCGTGTGTGGCAACACGCGTTGAAGGGAACGAAGACGTGATCGTACCGGAGCAGAGCGGGCTTCTGGTGCCGCCGGGGGACCCGGCGGCACTCGCCGCCGCGCTCGGGCGGGTGGTCGATGAGCCGGAGCTGCGCGAGGCTCTGGAGCGCGGCGGGCAGGCGCGGGTGCGGGAGTTCGGGGTGCAGGCCAAGACCGCCGAGCTTGACCGCATCTACCGGCGGCTCGCCTACCGCGGCGCGCGCGAACCGGAGCTCACCCCTCAAGACCTGCTTCTGACATCGGCGCGGGCGGGGCTCGCCCTGCAGGCCGCCGACGGCTCAATGCCGGCCGGCAACAACGGTACCTGGGGACAACCCGAAACTCCGGTTCGCGCGACCGCCCATTGGGCCATCTCCTTCCTTGCGGCGCGACGGCTCCTGCAGCAAGCCGCCGACGGGCCTCCGCGTGGCGAAGCGCCTCCAACATCCGTGGGCCGCGGCGCGGGCGGTGAGGCGGAGGCGTTTCGGCGGGCGGCTGAACGCTGTTTGGCCTTTGTGCGCAGCGACAAGTACCGATCGGCGGGCTACACGCATCATGCGCTCGGGCCGGCGGAGGCGCCGTGGGAGAACGGGCTGATCGGCCCGGCCTGGGTGATGGAGGCGCTGCTGTTTGCGGCTGAGGAGCTCGGGCGAGAGGAGCTTGCGCGCGAGGCCCTGGAGCTCTTCCTTTTGCATCCGCAGGACCCGGGGAGCGGGCTGTTCTTCATCCGCGGGGTGGACGGGACGGTCAAGCCGCCGGACGCCACCTTCAACCACCAGGCCTGGTTCGCGGCTATGGCAGCGCGCATCGCCGAGCGCTGGGGCACGCTGGCCCGGTCGAATGAGGCCGCTGATGCAGTGGAGCTCTTCCTGCGTCGCCTGTTCGCCAACCTGAAGGTGAACCGCCGCATGGTAATCGAACAAAAGGTCAAAAACAAACCGCGAAGCGGGGTGCCGCTGAAGGTGGTGCTCAGACAGGGCGTCGCGAACAGCTACAACCGCTGGGTTCGGCGGAGCCTGTACCCGCGCTCGGTGGGCTACATCAGCTTCAGCCTACATGGGCTTGCGATGCTGCGCGAGTTTCGCCCGGCGCACCCCGTCTGGCGTTCGCGCCGCTGGCGGCGCTTCCGGCGCCTCGCCGCGCGCTACATCCCCCGCGAGCGCTACTTCCGCGAGGCCACCGCCAACCGCTTCGCGTTCCAGCACAACCTCACCGGCGCGGAGCTCCCCTACGCCGCAGCCGTGCTGGGGCTCCCCGAGGCGCCGTGCCTGCGCTTCTGGGCACATCAGGTGGCGCGCCACTGGGACTCGGCGCAGGGGCTCCTCTCAGCCGCGACCGAGGACCCCGAGACGCTCGCCGCCCGGGTCTATGAGTGCGTGTACCTGCTCGGGAAGCTCCCGTAGGCGGCCGGACGATCCGCTCCTACGGGCCCGGGGGAGAAAACGCGCCCCGTACCCTCGCGAAAATGCGTCATAGTTAACTGGGGTCGGAGATCACATTGTTAACATGGTTAGGATAGTCAGGAGTATCGGCGAGCCCCATGGCGGCGAGGTAGTGCGGGAGGAGGGCCGGAGCGCTGAACTCGGCGGCGCGAGCTCTGAGGCGTTCGCTGTCGCGCGGAGCGGAGAGCCGCCGGTCGATCGCCTCCTCAAGCGCCTCGGGGTCGCCTACCGGGACAAGAGGCCCGTAAGCGCCCCATTCGAGCAGCTCTTTGGCGCCGCCGGGACAGTCGGTCGCGACGACCGGGGTGCCGACTGCGAGGGCTTCGAGCACAACATTCGGATTGCCTTCGTAGCGCGATGAAAGGCAGAAAAGACCGGCGTGTCTGAGATAGGCGTAGGGGTTATCCACGTACCCGACGAGCGCCACTGCCTCGTTGAGCCCGAGCTCGGCAATCGTGCGTTCAAGGCGCGAGCGCTCCGGCCCCTCGCCGCAGATTATGGCTCGCAGCGTTTCCCGACCGGCGCGCTTGCGGAGGCGGGCAATTGACTGCAGGAGGGTGACGAAGTCCTTCTGGGGGCTGAGTGAGCCGACAGCGACGACTACCGGGCCGCCGGCGGGATGCGCGGATGGACGGAGCCATGGGTGCGGGGGTGGTGCCGCGGCGGCCCGGCGGACGGCCTCCAGGTCGAGCAGGTTGCCGATCACCGAGACCTGTTCGGGACGCGCGATGCGGCGGGCGATGAGTCCGTCGCGGGTGTCGCTACTGTTCACGACGACAGCGTGCGCCCGGCGATAGTAGCGGCGCATGAGGGCGAGGAGCAGCTTGTCGCGCAGTCGTGGGTAAGTCTCTGGGATGACGACATTGGCCTCGCGGACCACCACTCGCACGGCGACTCCGCACCCAACCGCGCGGAAGGAGGGCCGTACGTCCGCCCGGCGAGCGGCCCGCAACGCCACGATGTTCACGTAGTTGAGGGTCGCGAACAGCACAGTGGGTTGTGTAGTACGCAGGTATTCGGCAAGCGGCCGCACTGCGCGCCGGGCGCGGCTTACCCCGAGATTCACGAGGGGCACGTCGCCGGGGACCTGCTCCAGAAAGGCGCCTTCGGCGCGAGCGACAACCAGCTCAACCGCGTAGCCGGCGTCCCGTAGGCCGCGTGCGAGGTTGAGAAGCACGCGCTGAGCTCCACCGGCACGGAGATCTTTGACGAATAGCGCTATCCGCGTCGAGGGAACCGGGGGCGAGGAAGCCATGGCGGCAGTATAGTGCAGGCGCGGCCTGAGCGCTACCGGGCAGCTACACGCGGGCCGAGCCGGCCCGGGCGGGACGACGGCGGGCAGTCACACGACGGCGACCGGCAGCCCGTGGCGGGTCGACGTGCGGTGGTGAGCGGTATATAATGGGCGCTCACGGAGGCTCGAAGCGATGACAGGCGGCGTGGTCAGGCGCGCAGGGGCGCTGATCTTGGTTGTGGGGCGCGCGTTTGCGCTGGTTGTGGTTATTGGGTTGGTTGCCGGCGGAATGCCGGCCGTATGGGCTCAGGACGGCAACGACGGATTCTTCGCCGACGAGATGCATCGTCCGCGGATCACTACCGACTTGACCGACGAAATATACGACTATCTCGAGATGTGGGAAGACCGGGGCTATCTGCGCAGGCCGCTTCCGTATCTGCGGCCGTATCCGTTGCAGGTGATGCAGGACGCGTTGGAAGACGTGGTTGCGCGTGCACCGCGGCGGCACTCCGAGCGGGCGGAGGAGTTTCTCCGGCAGATAGACCGCGAGCCGGGTATTCACCTACGCGGGGAACACCTCAGTGAGTTCTCGAACGACGGCGACTACTTCGGTTACACCGGCGGTGCAGCACAGTCCGCGGGCTACATCCTCGACAATCTCTCGATCGCGGGGCGCATTGGGCTGTATCTCGTCGACCAGAACGAGGTGAGCGACGACGTCTACCCCGCCGGCCGGCGCAACATGACGATCGATTACATGCGCGACGACAGCGAGCTCGGAGCGCTTGGGCGCGAGTTCTTGCTGACCGCAAGCGTGCAGGGCATGGCCGGCTTCGGGAGCGACACCACCTACGCGCAGGTCGGCCTGACCCGCAGCAGCTACGGGCCGTTCTATGATTCAGGGGTAGTTCTCAGCCCCGGAGCGCCGCATGCCGGGCATTTCTCGTTTACTCACCGCAGCGAGCGCTTCACCTATCAGCACCTCCTCCTTGCAGTGACCGCCACGAAAGACGACGGGCGCGCCCGCGACATCGACCGCGACGGCTTTCGGGTTGCGCCGAACAAGTTTGTCGTCCTGCATGGGCTCACCTTCCACCTGCTCGACTGGTTGGATGTGAGCCTGCACGAGAGTATCACCTACGGACAGCGCTTCGACCCGATGTATCTCATCCCTACCTCGGTACTGATCTACAACCAGATTCTCTACGGCGAGAAGGACAGCGCCTTCATCGGCTTCACGGTGAACGCTCGGCTGCCGCATGACCTTGCGGCAAGCACCACCTTCTATCTTGGGGATATCGGGTTCGGTGACCTTGCGCGCGGCAATCTGGACACGCGCTACAAATGGGGCTGGCAGACCGGCACACGCTGGACGCCGTTCATCGGCATGCTCGAGCGCGTGAGCGCCGATTACACCATGATCCTGCCCTACACCTACACCCACCGGCGCAAGCCGCCCGGCGACGGGTCGCTCTACGAAGTGGGCTACGATGGGGAACCGCGCGACACCCCGGATGTGAACTACCAGAACTACACCCATCATGGGCAGTCGCTGGTGGACCTGGATCCCAACTCCGACCGCATCCGCGTGAACACGCGCCTGCGCCCGCACCGCTTCGTCACCTTACATTTGCAGAGCGCGTTTATGCGCCACGCCAACGCAACCCGGGAGGGCCACTACAAAGACGTCGACGGCGAAGACCTCGGCACCTCGGACGGGAGCGTCAATGACCCCGGTTATCGCAGTGATGACGACAACCTCTTCGACCAGTGGCGCTTCATGACGCAGGACGTGATAGAGCGCATCGTACAGCTCGGCTTCGACGCCGAGATCACGTTGCCGGTAGAGGTGGAGTGGTTCACCGCAACCCGCGGCGCACCGGGAGCGCTGACCGTTGACTTCGGCTATACCTTTGAGTACGGCTGGAACCGCAGACCGCGCGGCGAGGGCGAGTGGGTTGAACTCGGTGTGGATGACGCCGAACGGTTAAACCGTCCGGTTCCGGTAGAGGGGAACGACGGTGCACGGCACTACGGAAGGTTCGGATTTTCGCTAGCCTATTGAGCTATAGTTGGGGGCAGCTATGAAAACACACATACGCATTCCTCTGCAAACGGCTGTGGCGGGGCTACTGCTGGCGGTTATGGCGGCGGGACCTTCATGGGTTTGGGCGAACGAGGACGGGCCTCGGAACCCGGCAGCCGCCGAGCAGCGTTCGGTTGAAACCATACTCGGCGAGTTGCGGCCGAACGTCCGCAGCACCCAGACCTTAAACCGCGACCAGGTCCAGGAGATGCTTGATTACGGAGCCGATGAGGGCTACATGATCTTTGAGGTGCTCAACCAGATGACAATCTATCTCAAAGATCGCAACATGCGTGCGGAGATTCTGGGCTCCGACCTGCGCGAGGCGAAGAACCGTTTCAGCCTGGGAGATGAGCAGATCGACGTGCTGTTGCCGGTTGGAAAGATCGAGCGCGTTGAGCTCGGCCGCGCCTTCGGTAACGATCAGGCTCCCTTCGACGTGTATCTGCGCGAGGAGCACACCGATTTCCTCGATGTCGCCTATTTCGACATGGAAACCCATTTTGGGTTCGGCACCGTGGAGGAAGACCTGTTCGCCGACGGATTCGGGGTGCGCGCACGGCGGGCGTTCCTGCGCTTTCGGATGAGCCATATGGAGCTCGAGGGAAGCCGTCGCATCCGCGCTCACGTGCACCGCTTCCCGCGCTCGCGCGGCATGCGGTTCGACGCAATCGAGCGGCTCTAACCGGGTAGCCAACCGGTAACGCTTCCCATAGCCGGCAACGCCGCCCGCACAGTAAATCACCGCGTGGTCGCCGCCGTGGTCAGCTTCCCGAGCAGCTGCTCCCAGCGGCGCATTACGGGGTCAGGGAAACTGCCGGCTACCGCCTGACGGGCTCGGCCACACAGGTGATTGCGGAGCTTCGGCGAGGTCATGAGCCTTGCAAGCTGCTCGGCGAAGAGCTCGGTTTTGCCGAACGGGACGAGCAGGCCGCTACTGCGATGCCCGATGATTTCGCGCGGCCCGGTGGGGCAATCAAACGCCACAACCGCCAGGCCGGCCGCCATGGCCTCTATCAGCGAGACTGCAAACACCTCTCGGCGCGACGGAAGCGCAAAGACGCGCGCTGATCGATACTCGCCGGCCAGGTCGTCCGGCGCGTCCTCAATCTCCACCGCCTGCCCCAGCTCAAGCTCCTCGGTGAGGCTCAGGAGCCGGGCGTGTTCCGGTCCATGGCCGAGGATGCGCAGACTCCAGTCCGGGAGATCGGTACGGATACGCGCGATCGCGCGCAGCAAAAGGTCGAAGCCGTTGTGGGGAGTGAGGGAGCCGACTGCAAGCACGCGGTTCAGGCCGGAAGCCGCCGCGGCGGAAGAGTAAAGACAGGACTGCGGGATTACGGGGGGAATGGTTTCGGTGCGCAGCTGCCGGTCGGTGGCGCGGAGGAGGGCGGCAGCAACGCGGTCGGTAGGGGTGACGACGAAATGAGCGAGACGGAGCGCTTTGAGGTAGCCTCCGGGAGGCTCGGCAGCCGGGTCGGCGGCAGCCACCACCACCGAGGGAACCCGAAGCTTGCGCGCAGCACCCGCAGCCGCCGCTCCAAGGCCACTGCCGTCTGCGAACACAATCGCGACATCCGCGGCAAGCTCTCCAAAGCTTCGGCGCAGTGCGCGCCCGAGCGCTCGTACCCCGCCGGCCGGTCCGCCGGCGGCCAATACTCTGTCGCCGAGGGAAGCCTCCGCCCCGACCGCCACCCGGAGCACATCCTCATGCGGCGTGAAGTAGTCATCGGCGCGGGAGCCGGGGGTGATGAGGACTACGTCTCGCCCGCGGGCGGCCCAGGCGGAGGCGAGCTCGCACGCCTGGCGCTGCACGCCACCGAGCGTAAGGGAGGAAACAACAACCGCAATTCTCACAGCACCGTTTAACGTACTGCAACCGTGCGCGCGGCGGCAAGCGCGCCGCAAAACGGCGGACACGTCCTTCCAGCCGTTAAACGAGGTTAGTTTTGCTCCCGGCTTAACAATCGCCGTCCCTGCAGCTATACTGCGAATGATGTCCAGACTAAAGAAACGCGTGCGCGGCCGGGCGCTCGACATGGCAGAAAGAGTGGGTCTGTCATTTGCTCCCGTGGAGCGGTACCAGGACGGGCTTGCGCGGGCGTTCTACGTGCCGATTGAGCAATGCATGACCGGCTACGGGTTCGGATATGGGCCTGATGCCTGCAACCCGTTTGTGGAGCAGATTCGCGCATTCGAAGCTGGAACGGAGCGTGAGCCGGCCGGGTCCACCCTCGAGCGTTTCGTTCGCGCCTTTCGACCTGAGACGGTTGCCGAGGCGGTGTTAGGCCGCGGTAGCGAACGCGTCCCACCTGAGCTCAAAGGCTCGACAATAACGCGCATGCCGTTCCCGCGCAAGCGAACGCCGCTTCGGGTTCCGGGACACCCCATGCCCTGGACGCGGCCGGAGAAACTCTATCCGCCCGAAACCGAGTTTCCGGAGGACTGGAGGAGCGGCCAAGTGCGCGGCCACTTTAACCGTACCATCAAAACCTACACCAGCATCCGTGACAACGGCTACCAACCACCGCAACTGCACGGGCGCAGGTTGAGCAAAGCGGTGATCTCGGTGGTGTGCCTGAAGCGGGGTGACGAGGCGCGCTACATCGTGATAAGCGGCCACCACCGCCTCGCTGCGCTTGCGGTGTTGCAGCACCGGCGGGTGCTGGTAGCCTTAACGACATATCATATTCCAATTGCTGATCTGGAAAACTGTGAAAACTGGCCGGTAGTTCGTGAGGGGATCTACGATCGCAGCACAGCCGAAGTGGTGACCGAAAGCTTTTTCGCCGATGACGGGCGAGCGAAGGCGGCAAGCTTTGGGCTGCTGTAACGGGGGTGGGATGCGGGGAGGGTGCGTGTAGTGCGCATTCTGTTTGTCCTGCGGCGCTTTCACACCTATCAATACTTCTCGGTCAAGGCGCTCTTAGACCACGGGCATGATGTAGCGGTCTTCGTTCAAACAATATCACAACACGAGGATCACTCGCTTGTGGCTCCGCGCTGCATCCCGCAGAGCGCGCTGAGCAAGGGCTTGCAGATGTGTATTCGGGACAAAAGGAAACGCCGCCGCGCACGGATGCATTACGGCTGGGCATCGCCGACGGCGATGCATCGCGCGATGCGGGAGTTTAGCCCTGACGTGGTAGTCCTCGGCAAGCTACGAGGGTTCAATGCAGTGGCGTCGGTAATAGCCGGTCTGCAAGGGCGCCGCCGGATTTTGTTCGATTATTCGCCGGCCACCGAGGCAAAGACCCGCCTCCGGGATGTAGCAGCTCGCGTAGTTGGGATCAGCCCGAAAGTACGGTTCACACTCGTGAGCGGTGCACCGGGCAAGGATAAGCCGTTTTGCACGAACGGCGTCTACCATCTACCGCTGGCGGTGGAGCCTCCCGCCGCCCCGGCACCCGAGCGTCCGTTGTCGGCCGGCCGAATTCGAGCTATCTCGGTGGGCAAGTTCGGCATGGAGCGCAAGCGGCAAGAGCTCCTCCTCGAAGCGTTTGCACCGCTTTGCCGGCGGTACGACCTCGAGCTCACGTTGGTCGGCAGCGGCAGCGAGAACCACCCGCGCGTCGAGCGGCTGCGGCAGCTTGCAGCACAGCTCGGGATTGCCGATCGGGTAGCGTTTCGGTTCAACCTGCCGTACGCCCAGATGCTCGAGGCATATCTAGAACACGACGTGTTTGTGCTCCCGGCGCGCGATGAACCGTTCGGTATGGTGGTGCTCGAGGCGATGGCGTATGGGATGCCGGTGATCTGCAGCGACACCTGCGGCTCGCGCGACAATCTTGAGGTAGGGATCAACGGCGAAGTCTTCGTTACCGACAGCGCAGCTGATCTGCAGGCGAAACTCGAGAGTGTTGTCTCCGAGCCGGAGCGGATTTCGCGGATGGGACGTGAAAGCAGCCGGATCGTCGCCGAGCGGCATCTGCCGCGCGTCTACCACGACCGGTTGATGCGGATCATAGGAGATGCAGGGCGGGAATGAAGTGGTGGGGTGAGGCGATATTGGGGAAAGCCGCGGCCGCGGCCGGCAAACTACCGATAGACGTTGCAGCTTGTGCGGCGCTCACATATGTGCCGCGTTCGGCTGCCGAATCAGTACTCGGCGAACAGGCTGTACAAAAGGTGGCACCGACCGCGATTGCGGGCGAGGTGCGGCTGGGAAGGGCCGGTAAACGATGGCTGATCGCAGAAGGCGACTGGGATCTCAACGCCAAGCCGCCGCAGCAAACGCGCACCTACCAACTCATGCAGATGCTGGTACGCTACGGGCCGGAGTTTCGCCGCAGCGAGCTGTATCAACAGATGGCCGAACGTCTATCTCGGCGCGGGCTAATCAAAACCAACATTACCATGTTTAGCGTGACGGACCTCGACGCGTACATGCAATCGCGCCTTAAACTGGTCGAGCGCTTGCAGGAGGAAGGAGTGCGGGCTGCCGTTAGCGATCCGGTTGGCGTTGCAATCGGACGAGATGGACGCTTCGTACGCTGCGGCGACGGGCGACACCGGCTCTCGGCTGCACTGCTGTTGGGCGTGGAGCCGATTTCGGTACGTATTGAACACCTACACACGGAGTTCGTCGCGTCGGCAGCAAGAAACGGCCGGGGTACACTGCATAGCAAACTGCTTCGGCACATACAGGCCGCAGCCACCGCGGCGGCCGTTTAGGCCAAGCATAGCCGCCGGGCCTTCGCGTTACCGTCGGCGTAGAACAGGGCGTCGAACACCAGTTCCGCCTGCGTGAGGCTGAACACTCCGTCGCGTTCGGCCACCCAAGCCGGAAGCATTGCGCGGTCAAGAGTCCAGATGGATTTCATTTCCGGCGCCGGTGCGGCAAGGAAGGTGCGATAGCCAAGCCCCGTGAGCGCGGCAAGCCGGTGGTTTCCTTTCTTGGTGAGTACAAAGCGGTAATCGTCGTCGCGGGTGAGAAAGTAGCCTTCGCAGCTATTGCCGAACGAATGCGGTCGGTACCCGTGCTCCCGGATGCTCTCGTACGCCGCAACCAGGCGGCGAAAACTGCGTTCGCCGGACCGAAATGCTGGCCCTTCTCCTCGAGAAACGGTTTTCGGCCATGCGGTTTCAGCGTAGCTTCAACTGTGTCGCGGTCAAGCGCCCACACGAAGTTGTACAGCTCGCGCACGGCAGGCCAGCGCTCGAGCAAATTGAGTTCTTCCTGGTGCTCGACCGGAACCTCGTCGAACAAAACTTCGCGCACGCTCCTGGGCTGATAGACCTCATAGTAGCGTGCCAGAGTCGTGTCTTGGTAAGCTATGCGAGGGTCTGCGCGATACTCGTGCAAGGTTTGCGTGTAGGGGTGCCAACCCTCCGGGCCGAGCGTGAACCCCTGACACGTCACGACCTTATCAAGCGGCACCACAAAGGCCTGCAGCGCAGCCGCAGATCTGGTTTTGGGCTTGTGCACACGAATCGGCCGCGCGCCGTCAACCTTCTTGAACCCCAGCGGCAGCTTGAGCTTCTTGTAATTGACCCGAAGACCGGTGCGCTTGAGCACCGCCTTGGTGTACTTTTTGGCCCTTTTGATCAGCACTGCAGAGACTCCGTCGGTGGTGCGGGCCTAATGCGCCGCGCGCGCCATCTCCTGAAAGCGGCGGTTTGACTGCATGAGATCTCGATAGCTTCCACTGTCTACCACTCGGCCGCTCTCGAGCACGTAGATGGTGTTACAGCCGGCCAGGGTGCTGAGACGGTGCGCGATCAGGATGATGGTTTTGGTGCCGCCGAGCCTGTCGATGGCGTCCATCACCACTTGCTCGGTAATGCCGTCGAGAGCGCTGGTGGCTTCGTCCATCACCAACACTTCCGGATCGTGATACAGCGCGCGCGCGATGCCGAGGCGCTGGCGCTGGCCGCCGGAAAGACGGTTGCCGCGCTCGCCGAGCTGGGTATCGAAACCGTGGGGAAGCTCGGTCTCGATGTATTCGCGCAGATTCGCGATCTCGGCTGCCCGGCGTACGGCCTCCATATTGATTTCCTCGTCGGGAATGCCAAAGGCGATGTTGCGCGCCACGCTGTCGTCGCTGAGGTAGATGAACTGCGGCACATAGCCGAGGAGGCCCTGCCAGTTACGCAGGTTGGCTTCGGTTACCGGTACGTCGTCTACCGAAAGCCGGCCCGCTTCGGGTGTAAGCAACCCCAGGATGATATCCACGAGAGTAGTCTTCCCGCAGCCGGTGGGCCCTACAAAGCCCACGCTGGTATTCTTGGGAATGGTAAGCGAGATCTCCTCAACCGCCGGAACCTCGCTCCCGGGGTAGCGAAAGCGCACCTCCTCGAGACGTATCTGGTGCCGAAACGGCAACGGCTCGAGCTGCGGAGCGCGTTTTTTCGGCAGCTGTTGCACATCGGCCGTGGTTAAGTGATCGAACATCAGCGCGAGCACCGGCTGAGCCGCGGTGACCTTCGCCATATCTCGAAAGAGATGCTTGAAGGCGGGAAGAAGCTTGTTGCCGGCAAACACATATACCGCGATCACCGGAATGAAGGCGGCGAAGTCGTCGAGCAGGGCGATCATCGCGGTAATGGCAAGGATAATGCCGCCATGCACAAACACCGTCACCACCTTGTTGGGGATGCGCCCGATGATCTCGATCGCGATCTGATGACGGGCCATCTTCTTGGAGGGCTTCGCATAGCGCTCAAGAAAGTGCCGCTCCTTCCCGAGAAGCTTTACGTCCTTAATGCCGGACATCGCCTCGAGGCTGCTCTTGTAGCGCTCGCGGGTGGCCTCGAGGCGCTTCTTGCCGCGCGTCTGC
>PUNW01000333.1 GCA_003552665.1 Spirochaetaceae bacterium
ATACGCTAATAGGCGAATGTCCGTGCTTTGTCAGGGTTTTTCAAAGCTTTTGTGACTACTCTCAGCGGGCAAAAGGGAGACCGTTCTGCGTGGTGCACCGGACCACGTGACGCGCCTTCAGCGCTCTGATAGAATCAGGGCGCGCCTCACATGACTACTGAACGATTCAACCTTCGGCCCGCGCTGCTGCTCGCGGGCGTACTGATGATTACGTTTCTCGCGCGAATGGTGTTGTCGCCTCTGCTGCTGCATATCCGGGCTCACTACGAGCTCACGCATGCGCAGGGCGGTGCGCTGTTTTTCGTGATGTCGGTTGGGTTCAGCGTCAGCATGCTCTTCTCCGGGTTCGTCGCTGCCCGGCTGAATCATCGGCGCACGGTTCTCACCTCGGTGTTGGTAGTAGGAGCCGCGATGCTTTTTTTGGGGCTCAGCCCGCCAAGGCTGCTGTTCTACCCGGGGTTGGTGCTGCTGGGTGCCGGCGCCGGTTTGTATGGACCGTCCGGCATTGCGATGCTGACCGATACCGCGCGACCGCAACACTGGGGCAAGGCGCTTGCGATTCACGAGATCGGCCCCATTCTCGGGTTCTTCGGCGCACCGGTGTTAGCTACCGTTGTGCTGCGCCTCGCCGGATGGGAGGCGGTATTCCTGGTTGTCGGGGTAACCTCTCTGGGGGTCGCGGTGCTGTTTGCAGGCCATGCGGAGGGGGGTCTGTTTCCGGGCGTCCCTCCGAGTCCTCAAAACGTGCTGCGCATCTGGTCGATCGGAAGGTTCTGGATCGTCGCGCTGTTCTTCGTCCTGGCCGTTGGGCTCGAGATTGGAGTCTACTCCATGCTCCCCACCTTTCTGGTTGAGCTCCGCGGATGGTCGGAAGAGGTGACAAACACGCTGGTCGGGGTATCGCGGCTTACCGCACTGATTTTGGTGTTCACCTCCGGATGGCTAGCCGACCGCATCGGGACCAAGCGGCTGATACTCGGGGTCGCGATCTCGGCGGGGTTGGCGACGGTGGGAATCGGCGTGGGCGGCGGGCCGCTGTTGGTGACTGCCGTGATCGTGCAGCCGATGCTGGTAGCCGCCTTCTTTCCGGCCGGCCTCATCGAGCTTTCGCGTATCGCTCCGGCGGAAAGCCGCAACCTTGCGATTGCGCTCGTGCTGCCGATCGCGAACGTGTTCGGCTCGGGCGTGGTTCCGGCCGTCCTTGGGCAGCTAGCCGAGCGAGACCTGTTCGCGGCCGGGTTCGTTGGGGTGGGGGCTTTGATGTTGGCCGCCACCGCCCTGCTGCCGCTGTTGCCCGGGACACCGCACACAATGGAGGAAGCTCAATGAGTCTGCCACTGTTGTTTTCCACCGCGTTTGTGGTCGGGCTCTCGGGCGCGATGATGCCGGGGCCGGTTACGGCGGTGACGATCGACCATGCTCTCAAGCGCGGCGTCGGGGCGGCGCCGCTGATAGCATTCGGGCATGGTATCACCGAGGTGGTGATTGTTGTGCTCCTGGTGGTCGGACTGGGCAGGATGTTGGAGTTTCCGGCAGTAGCGGGTGTCATCGGTATCGGCGGCGGAGCGGTGCTTGCCTGGATGGGGTGGGGGGTGATCAGAAGCGCCCGCAGCGGCGAGGTCTCATTGAGCGCGGAACAGCAGGACGGCGGCGGGCATGGGGGGGTTGGGCCGGTCGGTGCGGGTGTGCTGAGCACGCTGGCCAATCCCTATTGGTTTCTGTGGTGGGTCACCGTCGGGGCGGGCTACGTTGCGCTTGCGCAGCAGCACGGCCTGCGCGGGGTGCTGCTGTTCTTCGGCGGTCATATTCTCTCAGACCTCTCCTGGCTCCTGGTTTTGGCTGCGGCCATGGTCGGCGGCAAACGCTGGATCAGCGACCGGATCTACGCCGCTGTGGTGGCGATACTCGGCGGGTTCCTCATCGTGCTCGCGGGCTACTTCTTCTGGACCGGGCTCGACTGGCTCGGCCCCCACGCGTAACGAACTGCTTCTGCTCAGACGCGGTCCCAGGAGGGGAGCGACGGATCGAGCTTGGGGAACAGCGCGCGGGCGGCCGCGGCAGCTTCGTCGTCGGCACCGGCCGAACCCTCGGAGAGGAGCTCATCGATGGTATGGGTTCCGAACAAGAGCCGGATCAGCGCATCACCCGCATCGAGATGCGGGCCGAGGCGCGGAGCCGGCCCGCCCGTGCCGGTCGTAGTCACGGGCTCAATGCGAGCCGGGCCGTCTGCTGCCGCTTCTATGAGGCAGCACTCGCGGCCGTCGCTCAGCGTGAGGCGCACCGGACGAAGAATACCGAGCGACCGCAGGCGCCGAGGGAACTCGGGCTTCAGCTCCTCGAGCGACTGCCGGAGCGAGACGACGCGGGCCATCGGGCCTCCGTTCGGCTCGGCCTCGGCGAGGAGCCGGTGCTTGCGCCGGCGCAGTGCGTCCACGTACGGCGAGGCCGGCGGCATCGTCTCCAAAACAACAGTTGGGCACCATGCTTCGGCGGCGGTCCGGCGGGTGACCGCAAGCGCTGTTTCGGGCTCACCGGCGATGTCGGTCACCAGGAGGGCTCCCTCAGAGGGACCGGAGACGAGGTAGCCGGCAACGCTTCCGTCTCCGGCGCGCCACAGGCGCCCGGACTGCTTGTGGGGGCGAGGGTTGCTCAGGAATGTGGGGCGCACCGCCGTGCCCGGTACCGCCTCGTGCCAACGGTTGAAACACTCTGCAAGCTCGGTCCAGTCGGTGATCTCCTCGGTTTGTGGAGCATCGGCGGGTAAGTCGCAGGCTTGCGCCTTCCAGTACAGCTCCGGCCAGGCAGTGACGTAGCCGAAGCGGTGATAGAAATCGGGAATCCCGTACAAGAGCGAGGCATGATAGCCGGCCGCGGCCATCTGCTCACGCGCGGCCGTGGTCAGCTCGCGCACAATACCCCGTCGCCGGTACTCGGCGTGGCATGCAACCGCACCAACGCCCGCGACGCGGAGCCGCGCTCGCCCGAACCGCAGTGTCATCGCAAAGACGCCGAAATGGCCCACGAGCGTATCGCCAATGTAAGCGATTCGCGATGTATCCCAGTCGTAGGCGCTGTCGACGAAGTAGCCGGTTCTGTAGCGCTCACGCCGCAGCCAGTAATCGCCGAACGTCATCGCCACGAGGTGGCTGATATCGTCGAGATGGCGCTCAGGCTCAGGCGCGATGATTTGCACCGAATCTGATTGAACCGAGTCCGGGCCTGCCATGGCGCCCTAGAACCGGTCGAGGAGATCGGAGAGCTGCTCGGTTACGAAGGTCGGCAGCGCGAACGCGGCACGGTGCATCTCCGGGTTGTAGTAGCGCGTTGGCAGCTCCGCTGCGGTGACGCGCTCTGGGTCGAAATTGCTGAGCGGACACGGACCCTTGGAGGCAAACCCGAAACTCCACAGCCCGCCCGGATAGGTAAGCGTGGAAAACAGGTACATATGCAGCCGCTTGAAGTGCGCGCGCTGGTTACCGAACATCGAGCGCTGAATCTCCGGGTCGTAGAACGGTGATTCGGACTGGGTGATCATAATGCCGTCCTCACCGAGCAGCGTGGC
>PUNW01000020.1 GCA_003552665.1 Spirochaetaceae bacterium
CTCAGCTTGCGCTCGAACCTCGGGCTCATGATACGATACAACCGTTGTGCATAGCCTCGGAGGGAGTATCGTGGGACAATTCGCACCACCCCGGCACGCTGTAGGCCGGGCTTCGGGCAAACTACTATTGTTCGGTGAACACGCGGCCGTCTACGGCTATCCGGCCGTCGGAACGGCATTGCCGCTCTATACCACCGTCACGGTTCGCCTCCCGGCCGGGAGTGCTGCGCCGGCGGTGTTTTCCGGAACCTGGGATCAGCACGAGATTGACTGCGCCGCGATTGACGAGGAGGACCGCCCCGCAGTTGAGGCGGTGCTCAGTCGCCTGTTCAGCGCGCTCGACGCTGAGAAACAGCCCTCCGGCAAGCGAACCGGTCGCGAGCGCGCGCAGACCCGCGAATCGGGACAGCCGCCCCACGCGCGCCACCCGCAGGGCGGGGGAGCCGCCGCGCAGGGCAGGGAGGCCGCCGGCGCAACCCTTGCGATCAGCTCGAGCGTACCGCGCGGCGTAGGTCTCGGTTCATCTGCTGCGCTGTGCGCAGCGCTCGCCGCCGCGGCCATACCGGAAGCTGCGGCGCTTCGGCGGTGGCGGCTGGCAAACGAGCTCGAGCGCGAGTTCCACGGCACCCCTTCAGGCGTCGATACCGGGCTCGCGACCCTTGGAGGCGCGCATGCATTCCAGTTCGGGCGGGCGGAGCTACCCCATCAAACACCGGTCACGCTGCCCCGCGGTGCCCTTCTCGCCGGCGCGATGCCGCGCGAGGGCTCAACCCGCACGCTGATCGCCGGTCTGCGTGCCCGCATCGAGACTGCAGGACTGAAGCCGAAGGATGCACTTGCGGGACTCGGAGCGCTCAGCGCCGAGGTTGCCGAGGCGTTAAGCGCCGGCGCTGGCGCCGGCTCCGGTTCCGGCGGGCGCACGCGAATTACGACCATCAGCGAGCTTGGCAGATACGCCGATCGCGCGCACGAAATGCTTGCAGGATGGGGACTGAGCACGGTGCTGCTCGACCGCGTGTTGGAATGCGGACGTGTGAACGGCGCCACCGGCGGCAAGCTCAGCGGCGCCGGCGGCGGCGGCGCGTTCTTCCTGTTGTTTCCCGATCTCGCAACCGCCGAGGGTGCGCTCGGCGCGATCCGTGCGCTTCTTCACGAAGCGTTGCCCAGCGCGCCGCAACCCGAGCTTCCGCTGCTCGTGCTCGACACCGCCGAGGTCAACATCGCCACCGAAAGAGCCACGTCGTCGCGCGCCCGGTCGCGATCGGAGGGCGACTGGTGATGACGCGCGCCGATCGTATGCGAGCGGGCATGCGGGCTCTGGCCGCCTTCACGCTCGCTCTCGCCGCCTGCGCGACTACGGTCCCCGGCGCGGCTGCCCAACCGTTCGACCAGGCGGCCGCGCGAGAATTGCAGGACACGCTCCCTCCGCTGACCGAAGACCTCTCTCCTCAGACCCGCGCCGTAGCGGAAGCATACCGCACGCACTATGACTTGCGGTTCGAGGGCGGCTCCTCATGGCGGATCGGAACCGTGCAGGCATCAGGCTATGAGATCGCAGTTCAGCTCTTCGTTCCCGCGCCGTCACCCGGCGGGGTAGCCGTGCTGTTGCACGGTTATCTCGATCATGCCGGCCTCAATCATGAAGCGGTGCGCGCGCTGCTGGCACAAGGGTATGCAGTCGTCGTCCCGGACCTTCCCGGCCACGGCCTCTCGAGCGGCCCGCGCGGAGAGATCGATGAGTTCCGTGAATACGGCCGCGTTCTCGACCGGGTTCTCGCAGAGGCGCTCCCTGCGTTGGATACAGTGCTGCAGGAACGGGATCCCGCGCACGGTGGAACCGAAAGCCTGCCGCTCGTCGGCGTAGGCCACAGCACCGGCGCAGCGGCCCTGATCGAACATCTCGAACACTACGACGGCAGTTATGACGCGCTTATCTTTGCCGCCCCGTTGGTACGCATCTGGCTCTGGCCGCTCGCGCAGGTGGGAATCCGCATCGGAGCCCCGCTGTTTGAAACCGTCGGGCGCCGCCTCGAAGCGGCGAGCTCCAATCCGGAGTTCATCGAGTTCAGCGAGAAACACGACCCGTTGGGGGTGTACCGCGTGCCGCTGAGCTGGGCCGTGACCTACCTGGAGTGGGAAGAGCGTGCCCGCGAGTATCAACCAAGGCAGGTTCCGCTCCTGATGGTTTTTGCGGAGAACGACACCGTGGTCGACAACGAGTATAACCGCGCGTATCTGCAGGAACGGTTTCCGATCAATCGCGCCGTTACCGTCGAACGAGCGCGACACAGCCTCTTCAACGAACCGCAGCCGCTGCGCAGCGAGGTCTTCGAAGCGATCGAGCATTTCCTCGACAGCATGCTGGTCTCGCCCGGGGAGCGCCGGCCGTGAAGCAGCACCGCTTTCTCTTCCTGGAGTCCTTCTACGGCGGTTCGCACCGCGCGTTCGCCGATTCGGTTGTTTCTCGGTCGGCGCACGATATTACGTTGATGACCCTACCCGCCCGGCAGTGGCGCCAACGGATGCAGACCGCGGCGTGGGAGCTGATCGAGCGCCTCGAAGGCGAGCGCTCGTTCGACGGGCTCATCGTTAGCGACCTCATCGACCTAACCGAGCTGCGCGCACTCTTCGCTGAGCGCGGACCGGTGCCCCCGGTCCTTCTGTGCATGCTCGAAAGCCAACTGACGTATCCGCCCGCGCGTCATCGGCTGCCGCCGCGCGAGCTCTTCCTGCAGGAGATCAAGAACGTCGCAAGCGCCGAGCGCACCCTGTTCAATTCCGACACCCATCGGACGGCCTTCGTCTCGGCGGCGCGCACTGTCCTTTCGGAATATCGCAACTCATCACCGCATGGCGCAGCCGCGCGACTCGCCGCTGCGGACGAGGCCGCTGCTGCAGCGGGAGTTCACTACCCGGGCGCCGATCTGCCGCGCCCCCCGCGGCCGGTAGTGCCGAGCTCAGCGCCCGCCCCCAACAGCGGTTCGCAGCAAGCGCCGATCATCGTCTGGAATCACCGCATGGAATACGACAAGGCTCCCGGGGTCTTTTTCCGAACGCTCAACCGCCTCGCAACCGCGCATCTGCCGTTCGAGGTGGTTCTGCTCGGCGAACGTTCTACCTCGATGCGCCGCCGCGTTGATCACGCCGTGTCCGAGCTCGGCGATCGCATCCGGCACTACGGCTACGTTGAATCGCGCGACGAGTATCAGACCTGGTTGGAGCGCGGTGAGATCGTGGTTAGCACCGCCGCGCAGGAGAACTTCGGAATATCGGTCTGCGAGGCCGTCCTCTGCGGATGCCTGCCGGTGTTGCCTCACCGGCTGTCATATCCCGAGCTCGTCCCGGCCGAGTTTCACTCCGAGTGCCTCTATCAGGACGAGACGCAACTCTACGAGTTGCTCAGGCGGCAGCTTACCCGCCCGGCCGACGAACGCCGTGGCCTTGCGGCTTCACTGCAGCGCGCTTTTGCGAAGTTTGACTGCCGCGTGCTTGCGCCGTTGTTCGATCGCGAGCTGGAAG
>PUNW01000213.1 GCA_003552665.1 Spirochaetaceae bacterium
CGCCCGGCTGAGAAGCTCCAGACCTCGGAGCCCTCGGCGCGGTCAAGCGCGTAGGCGTGTCCGTCCAGCGACCCGAAATAGACATGCTCGTCGTCCACGTAGGGTACCGCGTTGATGGGAGCGTCGGTGCGAAACACCCAGCGCATATAACCGCTTTCAATGTCGAGGGCATAGAAGTTACCGTCCCGCGACCCGAAGTAAATCGTATCGTCCTTGATCACCGGTGGGTTGAACGACTCGAGCCGCTCCCCGTCGGACTGCAGGCGCAGCTTCCAGCGAACGCCCAGGGGAGGGCGAATCGAACGGCTGGTAGCGCCTCTGCCGCGATCACCGCGGAACGTGATCCAATCCGAATCGGCCCGGCAGCCGACCGCCGTTCCCAGGAACAACAGCATCAATGCCGCCGGCAGCAGCCGCCCGCCGATCAGCCCTGTTCTCCGACGCCGGTACCCTACCATTGGTAACGCAACCCCCGGAGGCTGAAGATGGTGCGCAGGCGGCTGAGCAGCCCCGGCCGTCGCGTTCGCCGCAGTGTCTCGTAGTATAGAGCGCGGAGCTCTGCGTGCGTCGCCTCTCGTTCGGCCGCCGACCAGCGCGTGCGGTAGCGCAGTTGCGTGTAGAGCTGCGCGAACTCCGTGGCTTCAGGGACCCGCTCGGCGAACTCGCGAGCGGTTTCAGAGCGCGGCTTGAGCGCGGCGCCGTGCGCAGCGCTGCGCAGGAGCAGCAGGCGGTACAGCGCCTCGGCTCCCTGTTCGGTGGGCCGCTTCGCCATGCGTGTGAGGTACAGCTCGCGCAGGTGCCGGTAGCCGAACGCTCCGGCGGCGGCTGCCGCTACGAGCAGAGCCGCGGCGCGCGCGACCAGCTCCCAGGGAATCGACGGCGACGGAGCGCCCACCGGCTCGTCCTGCAGCATTGGGATCACTACGTCGCGCTGGTTGGGATCACCGTGCCCCACCGGCGGAATTGCGTATGAGGTGGTCTCGAACTCAACCCAGCCGTGCTCCGGAAGGTATAGCTGCACCCAAGCATGTCGATGAGCCGTGGTCACGAGGTAGAGCTCGTTGAGGTCATAGTCCTGCAGCGGCTTGATGCGCTCGCGCAGCGATGCCAGCCCGCGTTGATGCGAGGGGGTCTGCAGCTCTTCGGCTGCGATGTAGCCGGTGACCACGCGCGAGGGAATGCCGGCCATGCGCGCGAGGATTGCGGTCGTGTGTGAGAACTCAACGCAATCGCCGGTGCGGTCGCTTTCCAGGAACCGAACCATGTGTCCGATCGAGACATCGTCGTCGTATCCGGCCTCGTACTGAAACTCCGAGAAGCTGTGAAGAATCTTCGTTACGCGCTCATGATAGGCGAGTCCGGAGCCGCTCGGCGAGGGATTCGACCTCCCGGCCGCGACCGTCCCGTCCTGCTGCTCCTCGAGGATCTCGGAGCCGAGATGCTGCTCCAGGTGCCGCTCGAACACCGCGCGATCCTCTTCGCTCAGCGGTACCTCCAGATACTTTTCGAGCTCCTCGGCCTGCTCCGCATCCGGGAAGCTGACTCCGGACCAATCGTGGGCGTTGCCCACGCCGCGGGTAAGCGCCGAGGCCTCGGCAGAGTAGGCGTAGTTGAAAGGGTGATATCGTCTGTCCAGCGTTGTGGGGGTAATCCGCGTGGGGCTGTACTGCAGGTAGCGTTCCGAGCGGCTGGAAAGAAAAAACGTCTCGTTATCGGTGCGGTCACGGGTGTAATCGGTGCTGCGCGATCTCCAGGTCTCCAGCAGACGCAGATTGCTGAGCTCGTTCAGTTCCTTGTCGCGCGCCTCGTGAAACCCGTCCCGAGGGTGCATCTGACTGTAGTACGCATCTGCAGCGTATACCGGACCGGAATCACTAGCGACGACCATGACGGCGTATTGCTTGTCAGGCTCGCCGTTCTCTCCGCCGTTTTCGCCCCACTGATCGGACGGGACGCCTTCGAGGCCGCCGTGCAGGGCCCCTTCCTCATCGCGCGACTCCGGCCCGAGCTCATCCAGTCCTTCCAGCTCCTGATCGAGAGACTGGCGTTCGTAGTCGTGGTCGTCGCGGAGAAGGTTGGTGATCGGCGAGTGCGAGACATAGTCGTGCGGGAGCACGAGCGCAGCGAGAATCACGACCGTGAGAGCCACCGTTCCGAACACTGCGAGCTCGCGCCTTGGACTGCGATTGCCGGGCTCCCGGTACAGCACGAGGTAAACCGTCAGGGTGTGTACGAGAAAGGTCAGCGGAATGAGCACCAACAGAGTCTGGGGCAGTGGGCCGGCTGCGGCTGCGATCTCTTCCGAAGCGCGCGAGAAGCGCAACAGACGATAGTAAAGGACGACCAGCAGAAACGGCTCAAATGTCGCAACCACCCGGCTGTACGCCTCGGTGTGGAAGATGAACCAGGTCGAAACCGTGGCAAACAGCACGACACCGAGCACGATCAGGGTTTCGAAGATCCCTGACGCAGCGACCACAATCGCCACCGCCGCCGGGAGCGCTACCGCAAGCGCCGCAGTTCGTACCGACACGCGCGGCGGCACCAGCGCAAAGGCGATCACCATCTCCAGCGGCAACACGCCGAACCACAGCCACCAGCCGAGCCGGTCGTAAGGCACTACCACCGCCGGATGGATCACCGGAGCGGCAAACGCAAGCATATATAATACCAGACGCGTCAGAAAAAAGGTCGTCATGGTGTATCGCACACAACTACCCTCCCTTACCCCCAAATGCTATAGCACGCGGGGGACGATCGGCAAGGTTTCGTACAATCCGAGCCCGGGTTCGGCCGCCGGAGGCGCTAAGCCGCGCTCGCGCCGCAACGCCCAGGCGCCCGGCATCGCGGCGACGCGCTTGCCGGTGAACAGGGGCACGGCGTGCCCCCCGCCGCGGCCGCCTGTCCCGGGGGGCGTGACCAGCAGATACTCGCGGCGGCCCCGCTGCCGCGCCGAGAGCCCGGTGTCGAACGGGGTGCTGAACACGAACCACTCGCCTTCGCTGCGTTCCGGCCGGTTGGGCGCGGCTGCGGCGGGAACGTACGGCAGCGTAGCGAGCTGTTCGGCGATGTGACCGAGCTCTTCATCGTTTCCGGCTTCAAGCACCTGCTCGGCGGTATGGATGCGGAACCTCACCGAGCTATCGTTCGCCGAAACCGAGCGCAGGAACCACAGCACCCATGCGCGCAGCACCTCCAGGTGCAGCACCGACTCGAGGCTCGGCGGTGAATGAGAATCGCGATAGTGCCGAATCTCGACCTGAATGACGGTCGTCGGCTTCTCCGAATGCGGCGAAACGCGGGTGAGGAGGACCGAGAGCCGGCTGGAAGCCTTCCAGTTGATGTCCCGGAAGCGATCTCCGGGTGTGTACTCGCGCATGTAGTAGCGTTCTTCGTCGGCGGTCTTATGGCGCTGGTGTTCTTCGGCGCCCGCGTAGCTCTGCACCTCGTACTCGCGTGCCCCCACCGGGCGCCCCGGGAGGACGAGCTCGGCGCGCTCGAGCGGGCGGCCG
>PUNW01000029.1 GCA_003552665.1 Spirochaetaceae bacterium
CGATGCCGATCGTGCACGCGCCGCGGGGTCGGCCTCCGGCTCCCAATCTGCCGCGGCTGCGCCGCGACAGGATTTCCGCCTCCGGCCTTGCGCTTCCGATGACCACAGGCCACAGATCATAGACAGCTCCGCACCCATTGGTTATGTTTCGTAATCACCGAGTTCGGACATCCGCAATAACTGGCTACTACGACGCACGGTCAAAATATCAACCCACCGTACTGCAGCATCTGGGTTGTCTTCTGCAATATACCGCGTGGTATCCTCTACGCGCTCCAGCGCAAGCGGGGACCAAACAATCCTCATCGGGCGAGCCCGCTTAAAACCCGGGCCTTCGCGTCCTCATGCGCAATACCATCGCCGGAGGCTATTTGTTCTTCCGCTTTATACACCTCCTCTAGTATTTCCAGCCGTTCTTGCATCTTCTCGTACTCGTGAACATCCACCAGTACAGCAACGGCACGACCTCTTTGTGTCAGCACCATAGGACGGCGGTTTTCCTGGAGCTGCTTTACAAATGTGGCGACCCTTGCCCGAAATTCAGACAGAGGACGGATATCTTCATCTACACGAACCCTTGACATGGAAATCACCTCAGTACGCTTAAGTGTACATTGCAGAGTACAATATTGCGTGAATTCCGGCTAGGTGTTCTGTTAACTCGTCTACGCTTGTGGTCTCCGCACGCTCACTCCGTTTATGCGATAGAAGGACTGAGCGCATCCCCGCCCCGCGTCCACGATGCCGACCGTGCACGCGTCGCGGGGTCGGCCTCCGGCTCCCAATCTGCCGCGGCTGCGCAGCGACAGGATTTCCGCCTCCGGCCTTGCGCTTCCCGTGACGTCAGGCCACAAATCATAGAAAGCTCCGCACCCAGCACCCGCAGTTCTCGCTCCGTGGCTTCCCCGGAGAAGGGGGCTGGTACGTTGCCGAAGCTGTCCATCTATCGGTAGTGAGCCAGGGTAAAACCATCGACGAGACGATCCGCAATCTGCGGGAGGCGCTGGAACTGCATCTTGACGGCGAAGACCTGCGAGTCAGTGTTGACGCGCTTGTTCGATCCGTCGCTAATCCGTATATGCTACAACAAGACGCTTCACCCGTAGGTCTCTGCGATGCTGTTCGGCATTCCAAAGGTCATACTGAGTCTGCTAGTTTAGCCAACTCTCCGCTGTGGTGTCAAAGGCAATGGACAACCGACTGGCCATTTCAGGGCTAATCCCGGCGCGCCCATTAATAATCGCGCTCAGAGTCTTCCCGCTGACGCCTAAGGCATCTGCGGTCGTCGACGCGCAAAAGGCCGACAATTCACTACACTCATCCGCGGCTTGTCAGGGTATGAGCTTTCCGGTGACGGGTTTTGGGATCCGCCGAAAAAAGGGTGGCCCTTATGATATCATTTTTGATATACTGTTGACGTGGCGTATGAAGACCAGAACATATCACCAAGCACTTAACGAGCAGCTTAAGGATCCGGCCTTCCGAGAAGAGTTCGAGCAAATCGATGAAGAGTTCACGCTCGCCAAAGAAATCATTGAGCTTCGCACCAAACATGAGCTAACTCAAAAACAACTTGCCGACCTTGTGGGCACCTCGCAACCGGCGATTGCACGACTCGAGTCCGGCAGCTATCGTAACGTTTCGCTTTCATTCTTGCGTCGCGTCGCGAAAGCTCTTGATGCGGTTCCGGAAGTGCATTTGAAGCCACAACCTTAGGACTAACAGCGTTCGAGCCACAGCCGTTCGGTCGTTGCCGCTCGCAGCGAAGACGTGAAACGCCGCGTTTCGTCTGTTCTTCCTCGCAACGGAAGCGCCGAGCTCGACTGTCTCTATCGCCGCCTCTTGGGATCGCGGACGAAAACGCGGTGTAACGCTGCGCATAACCGGCGAGCCGAGGCGAACTCCCGCGAGTCCCGTTGACGCGCTTGTTCCAAGTTGATCCGACGCGGCTCCTGGTTGCCGCGTCGGAAAGATTGGGCGCATCCCCGCCCCGCGTGCACGATGCCGATCGTGCACGCGCCGCGGGGTCGGCCTCAGGCTCCCAATCTGCCGCGGCTGCGCCGCGACAGGATTTCCGCCTCCGGCCTTGCGCTTTCCGTGTCCACAGGCCACAGATCATAGACAGCTCCGCACCCGGCACCGGCAGTTCTCGCTCCGTGGCTGCCCAGGCGTGCAGCACCGCTCTGCGCACAGCGCCGTAGCAATCCACGCAATCTGCAGAATCCGACGCAGCAACGACACCATATGTCGCCCTGGTGGTGTATACTGCGCACTATAGATTCCGACGTGAATTTACGGAGTACTCCCCTACTTGCAGGCGTCGAAAAACAAGCTGCTAAAACGGAGGAGCACAATGAGCCACAGCAAAACCAACCACACGGTACAAATCCGCGGCGGCGGCGAGACCGTCTGCAACGAGCTCCAAGTAGAAGCGGCCCTGACCGAAGAGGTTGTTATACCGACGCGCGGTTTCGACAGCCGTAGTTATAAGACCGCTGCGCGCGAGCGTCCTGATCTCGCTGTCGTAGGAACCGCTCAAGATCACGAGGCCGGCCGAGCGCGCGGCAAGCTCGGACAGATTCAGCACCGGAAGCGGCGGCGCCTGCCTACGGTCGAGCGTCAAACGCGCCTCCCACAATAGCGACAGCAGGTTGCGATACCCTTCGGCGTTTTGCACCAGAACCGGCAAGCGCCACAGCCTGGCACCAGCGGCGAGCGTTCCTGAAGCCCCCATGCCCTGCCACCGCTCGACTCGCCGCTCGCCGACGAGTCGCCGGCGATCAGTAAGTCGGCCCCGATTATCGGCCGAATGCCCGAGCGTTCACAGTACTCGCTAAACTCCACAGCGCCTGCAAGACAGCAGAAATCGGTCAGCGCAACGGCCGTGGAGTGCTGCTCTGCCGCAGCCTCCACAAGCTCAGACACACGCGGGCCGGCACCGAAGCCCACACTAGCCGGCGGTCCGTGCGGGCGCCCGAAGCTCTCAGAACGCCCGCTTCCCGTACGGCGCTCTGAGTGCTCAGAACGACTGGTCGGGCGGGAGCCTGTCGCCCCACCGGCGGGCACGACACCCGGCACGCTGTAGTGCGAATGCAGCTGCAAGTGGACGAACTGCGCCATATATCTGCCAGTCTACCGCGTCTGGGGCGACATATTGTGTCGTTCCTCTGGTTCTTCGCCATGCGGAACGCAGTGTAGTGTGGGATCGTTCAAGGTCGAGGCAGTGGTATCGAAGTGTACCCGGTGCCTATGACCGGTCTGCCCCGCTCTCAAGAAATGACAGAAATCCTCGTAGCCGTTCATCAAGCTGTTGATGAACCGAGTATAACTCTCGCGCGATATCGCTGAACCGATACCAACTCAGTGATCCCGGATAGCTGTGCCGAACTAGATGGCGAAACGTCAGGTACTCAATAAGCACATACCAGCTCACGCCACTCGCTCAAGCTCGCCTCTGCCTCTAATCGTGCGGCTAAACTGGTCGTCCGAGTCCAGGTCC
>PUNW01000208.1 GCA_003552665.1 Spirochaetaceae bacterium
ATGGTCAAGTATATCGTGACCGATTGGTGCTTGTTGTTATATGGAGCACGAAATCGTGACAGGCCCGGCGCATACCGGCTCGCGCCCGCTGTAAACTTGCCTCGACCGAGGTTTAGGCGTAGAATTCAGCCTGATATTCGGCAGTATGGCCGCGGACAGCGGTCAAACGGAACCGTGTATGAGCACCGACCATAGCCGGGCAGTCAGCGACATCGCTTCCCAACTCACCGCGCTGAGCCGACGAGGAAAACGCCCGCGAGTCTATCGGGGCGGCAGCAACTCCACGCGCCCTGCACCTCATGCCGAAACCGAGCTTGTCGATCTCAACGGTCTGAACCGCGTGCTTGCAATCGATGAGGACCGGTGCGAAGCGCTGGTGGAGCCGAACGTATCGATGGAACGTCTCGTGGCAGCGACGCTCGAGCGCGGCTACCTTCCGCCGGTGGTGATGGAGTTCCCGGGCATCACCGTCGGTGGCGGCGTTGCCGGTGGAGCGGGCGAGAGCTCCTCGTTCACGCACGGGCTGTTTCACCGTTGCGTCTCGGAGTACGAGGTGGTCCTGGGCGATGGCGAACTCGTAACCGCGTCACCCACGGCTCACGAGCCCCTGTACCACGCCCTCCCCGGCTCGTGCGGCTCTCTCGGCATCCTGACGGCGGCCCGTCTGCGCCTCCGGCCCGCCTACCCATTTGTCAAACTGACGTACTATCGTGTCGGCAGCTTCGCCGAAGCGGTGGCCCAGCTCTCGGAACTCTGCCTTGGGAGCGGAGGCGGCGAGCTCGATTTCGTAGACGCGATTATGTTCAGCCCCGAACGCGGCGTGGTGATGGTCGGCACGAGTACCGCTGCGCCCGGCTCACCAGTGCGCCGCTTTCGCCGTGCGCGTGACGAATGGTTCTACCTGCATGCAGAGCGCGTAAGCCGGCGCCACAGCCGTTATACTGAGTACGTCCCCATCCGTGACTATTTCTTTCGCTACGATCGCGGAGCGTTCTGGACCGGGAAACAGGCCTTCGTGGTTACCGGCGTGCCGTTTAACCGCGCGACGCGCTTTATGCTGAACGCCTTTCTGAATACTGAAACGCTCTATACCGCATTGCACGGCTCCAACCTGTCCTACCGATACCTGGTGCAGGACATCTACCTTCCGCGGCAGCGCGCCGAGGAGTTCCTCCAATGGGTGAGCTCCCGCCTGAAGATCACGCCGCTGTGGCTGTGGCCTGTTCGGCCGGATGAGCGGAGCTTGTTCTCGCCGGCGTGCCTTTCAACCGACCTGGTGATTGACGTGGGAGTCTGGGGTGTTCCGGCGCTGGAGTTCTATCAAGCCAACCGCGAGATCGAGCAGCGCACCCTGGAACTCGCCGGGCGGAAGATGCTCTACGCCCACCTCTACCAGCCTGAGGAGGAGTTCTGGCGGGCCTATGACCGCACCCGCTACCTGGAGCTCCGCAGGCGGTACCGTGCTGAACAGGCGTTTCCTTCGCTCTTCGAGAAGGTGCGTACTCGGTATCCGGACCCCCTCAAGACCTCGGTGCCGGCCGGGGCCAAGGAGGTCTTCAAGTCCAAGCTCGTTCGAGCTTAGCGGGCGCGGGGTTTTCGCGGCGCCGAAACCTCGGTATATTGTGCATAATAATCACAAAGCGCTATGTCGATTCCCTTTGAAGGTCCGGAGAAAAAACTCGAGATCATCCTCAAAACGCCGCTGCCCGCGCTGCGTTCAAACGCCGACGGACGCTGGAGCGAGGTTGTCCATGCCTGCGGGGCGAAGATCGTCAGCAGCACCAGCCTCTCCTCACTGGACGCGTACCTGCTTTCGGAGTCCAGCCTGTTCTTGTGGGACGACCGCATCCTCATGATCACCTGTGGAACAACCTCACTGATCGACGCGGTACAGCCGATCGTTAACCTCGTCTCGCGAGACAACATCGCGTTCTTCTTCTACGAGCGCAAGAACCTCATGTATCCGCATCTGCAGCGGTCCGACTTCGAGATGGACGCCCGCGACCTCGCCGCGCAGTTCAGCGGTAAGAGTTACCGTCTCGGGCCGGCGAACGACGACCACATCCACATCTTCTATCACTCCACCCCGGGCAGAGAGGTGGAGAACGACATCACGCTCGAGATCCTGATGCACGACCTGCACCCGGAGGTGCTGGAAGCCTTCATGCCGCAGCAGGACGAGCCGGTGGAGGCCATGGAACGGCGCACCGGGATCGAGGCGCTGTATCCCACGATGCTGAAGGACAGTTATCAGTTCGAGCCTTATGGGTATTCGTTGAATAAGATCGCCGACGACACCTATCTGACAGTCCACGTGACGCCCGAGCCGGGCGGCTCTTATGTGAGCTTCGAGACCAACGTGCATGAGGAGGACTACAGCGGGACGATCAATCGTGTGGTCGAGATCTTCCGCCCGAGCCGGTTCTCGCTGGTGGTCACCGGCAGCCAGGATGAGAATCAGACGCCGCAGGAGCAGTTGCTGCCTCAGCGTGTCGGCGGCTATCATAGGACTGAAAACAGCTTCTACGAGTTCGATTCCGGCTACGCGGTGAGTTTTCGCAACTACGTCAAAGCCGAAAGCTGACTGAGGCGCCGATTAAGGATTGCACATGGAAGAAGACACTACGCCCGCACTATGGGTCTACGAACGGCACAAGGACATAACCGCGCTCGGCTTCAAGGTGGAGGCGACCCTGTTCTCAGGCCGGAGCGAGTATCAGAACGTCGACATCGTCGAGACCGTTGCGCATGGCAGGATGCTTTTGAACGACGGCATTGTGATGATCTCGGAGCGCGACGAGTTCTGCTATCACGAGATGATCGCGCATGTCCCCTTGTTCACGCACCCCGACCCGCGTCGTGTGCTGATCATCGGCGGCGGTGACGGCGGCACCGCGCGTGAGGTGCTCAGGCACCCCGGCGTCGAACGCGTGGTGATGGTGGAGATAGATAAGCTGGTAGTGGATGCGTGTCGCGAGCATATGCCGTCGGTCAGCGGAGCGCTTGATGACCCGCGTCTGACGCTGCTCTATGAGGACGGCGTGCAGTATGTCAAGGAGAGCGACGAGCGCTTCGATATCGCCGTCATCGACTCCACCGACCCGGTGGGCCCGGCCGCGCCGCTGTTTGATTCGGCCTTTTACGGCAACACCGCCACGCTGCTCGGTGAGGACGGCATTATGATCACCCAGTCCGAATCACCGTTCTACGACCCGGAGATTCAGCGCTCGATGTTCGGCAACCAGCGCGCGCACTTCAAGCGGCTGCATATGTACCTGTTTTCCACGCTTACCTACCCGGGCGGGCTGTGGAGTTTCGGCTTTGCCTCCAAGGGTCCGTGCCCGCTCAGCGACTTCGACCCAGAGCGCGCCACCGCAGCGGGGCTGCCAACGCGCTACTACAACCCGGAGATGCACCGCGCCGCGTTCGCGCTGCCGACCTTCGTAACCGAGCAGCTCTCCGATCTCCTCGACCGGTTCTAGGGCGCCATGG
>PUNW01000242.1 GCA_003552665.1 Spirochaetaceae bacterium
CTCTGCCAGTATGACCTGCTAGGGGGTGTCGCTCGGCATCGTCAAATTCTGACAGCCAGAAATTGTATACACCATTTTCTTCATGCTCATCGTCAAAGGTGTATGTACCAAGGGTATCTTCGGTAATTACCAATCCAGGAGGAGTGTGAAGGTCTAAGTCTTCATCGTTTTCTACTCTGATTCCAGCATCAACTTTTAAGTTTTCCCCTATATTAAAGTCTACATAGCGATGGGTGGCTACTAGATTATCATCTTCTACTTCAAGGGTAGGAGGATCTACGAACATGTCAAGTAGCCTCATATGAAAGTGATCTGCAACTCTTTCTGTATCTATGATTTCATTGCCGTTAAATATTATTTCTGCATGAGGAGCCATTACTAAGTCTGCTAATTGATCATACAGCTCAACGGAGACATCATTATCTGCATCGACTATATTTTCTGTGATATTCAAATAAGCATCATATGTGATTGTTAGCGCTACATCGCCCACCTTAAGCTCTTCAGTTTCTACGAATTGGCCTCCTAAGATTACATCACCTTGAAGATCCAGTTCTCCTTCTATAATCAGGTCATAGATAGAGACATTTTCAGCTTCTACAGTCAAGTCAGCTTCGAGAGTATGACCTCGACCATGTATTTCCTGATTATCAACCTCTGCAGTGAATTCATCATTACCTATGTCATCACCAAGGACAATATCAGTTATATCCTCATTTTTGAGGGCACTTTCCAACTCTCCAGCTTCTGTTACATATCCATATTCATCAGCAGTCTCAAACTCCTCAAACTCCAATTCTATTGTTTTATCTTCCCCTTCTACTGTGAAGCTACCTGGTTTTTCTTTAACCTCATCTTCTTCATCGTCTATATGTATAGCTTCATACTCATATTCACCATCTTCTAAATCAAAGTCTATTTTACCATCCACACCAGTGCCACCACCGTCAATATCATCATCGTTTTGCGTAATATTGATAATGGTACCAGGAACTGGATCATCACCCTCGGTAACTTCGAAAGTCACCATATTATGTTCTAAATGTCTCGTAAAATAAGTATCTTCATCTAGCTTATCTTCTTTAATTTCTCCATCAGCTCCGCCATCATAGAGGATAGTGGTTATTTTATCCCCACCTTGTAAATCCTTCATATTGACCTTCTGTGTGGTTTTTTCTGTTATTTTTATTTTTTCATCATCTTCCACCACAGACCCCTCTCCATCCACAGAGGTTACCAGGAGCGCATTGTTACCATCTGTATTTGCAAAACTTACATTTATATATACTTCGTCATGCTCATCGAATACTGGCCCCTGGATTTCTACATGACCTTTAGGTTCTACTGTTACCATCTCAAAGTCTACCGTCTTGATTTCACCGTCTACTTCAAAGCTGCCTTCGTAATCTTTATGGTCTTCATGGGTAGCGGTAAACCAGTAGTTACCGTCTCCTAAGTCCTTATCTACATCGCCGTTATCTATACTTACCGAATCGCCTACTTCATTTCCTTCTTCACGATCTGCATTATCATATACCTGGATCTCGGCATCTACATCGTTCTCTTCATCAAAGGTTACGGTGTGTGCCTCCAGTACACCTACATATGCGCTCCGTGCATCTTCGATGTTCAGACCGGATTTTTCTACCTCGATACTCCCGTCACCTTCATCGTGGCTCAGTTCACCGGAAATATCTACCGTAGCCTGGGTATCAGTTTCTTCGTTTACAGTATTTACTTCAAGTTCGGCAAAATCATCACCTAAATTGATGTCTTCTATTTCTAAACCGTCAAACTCTGCATCGGCCAGATCCAGGGTGAACTGCTGATCAAAATCTTCATCTTCCGTTACTACGTACGGATTTACTTCAACGGCTGCCTCCACAGTTGCCTCGTCCGAATCCAGCTTGTTGTCGGGGCTGTCACCATCTTCGCCGCCCTCGTAGATAGTTGCGGTCACGGTGTCTTCAAACCTTAGCTCGCCCGCATTCAGAGTTATTTCTTCTTCCTCCTTGCCTTCGGCGGTGTCGAGTTCATCTTCCTTTCTCTCGTTGTTAAGCTTCACATAGACGTTGTCGCCTTCTACGTTCTCCAGGTCGGACACCTCAACGTTTATAGAGATGGTATGGTCCGTCACCGGATCCGTGGTGATGGTTACCTCGCCGGAAGCCACGCCTTCGACCGTGACATCTTCTAAAACTACATCATCGGTCACATCAGCTACATCTACTGTTAAGTCATGGTCGCCTACGTAGCTCAAGGTGATGTCTTCTACTTCCGCTTCTCCGTCAGTAAATTCAATTTCTGCCCCAAATACTTCCTGAGAGCTTCCATCGTCTTCTACATTACTTTCTACGGTTACATTGACATCTCCGGTAAGTGCATCGCCACCTGCATCCTTGGCATTTTTGATATCCAGGTTAAATGCTTCGCCTTCTACCTGGTCGCCAGGATCGTCTACGTCAAAGCCGGACAGGTCTCTCGTATCCACCTCAATACCCAGTGTATCCTCATCATCTTCTTCCACCATATTATCTTCTTCACTGATGGCTGCAGTGAGATCTCCCGATTCTTCAACACCCTTCTCAAAGGTAATTTTTAAATCGGCTTCGCCGTTTTCGTCTGTCTCGATTATTAAACCGTCACCAAGCAGGTCAGCTATATCGTCATTGTTAGTGGGGGGTGCGACATTGTCGATATCCCCTTCTGAAAATACATCCAAGGTGAAAGTAACCTCTACATCTTCAATGGCTTCGTCCAACTCGGCACTGTACTCGCCGGTTACTTTTTCACCATGCTTAATTAATTCTTCATCACCTTCCAGGGTTACTTCACTGGCGTAATCAGGTTTTTCACTAATGTTAATCGTGGCTTCCTGGCTATCATCGTCTGTGAATACGCCAATATTTTGATCACCAGTATCTGCTTCTGCTGGGATGACAACATCGCTATCATCAAGGTCAAGATGAAATGTTGCTGCTCCTTCTAACTCTTCTGTAGTGCTGTATAAAACTTCATAGTTTGTTTCCTCATCAAGGTCACTACCAAAACGAACCTCGATGGCTTGTTCAGTTGTCTCTTCTCCGGTATTGGTAATCGTTGCTGTTACGTCATCACCAATCTCTTCACCTTGATCTGCTTCAGCAGGTGCATCAAAGGCAGTTACTTCAAAATTGGCTGGGTCAGGTTCGGGAACTACCATCACCTCAGCAGACTCGCTATCATCATCAGTGGCTATCTCCACTTCGATCGACTCTGCTGTATCGTGGGTGTAGTCAAAGCTTACACTCTCAGTCTCACCACCTGCTACAGTTACATCTTCGTCTGTTTCTTCTACAGTTCCATCTACCCTGAACTCAACATCCTGGGTAAGCTCCGTATCTCCAGTGTTTACTATATCAGCGCTTACTGTGAATTCTGTGTCTTCTTCTACTTCACTTGGTGCTTCAAAGTCGGTTACGTCCAATATGCCTACTTCCTGCACTGTTAC
>PUNW01000064.1 GCA_003552665.1 Spirochaetaceae bacterium
CCGTGCGTCGGCGGGTCACGAGGTCTCGAATGGTGTGCTCGACGAAGGTTGCAAGCTCGTCAGGAAACGCGCCGGTTATGAGCTGGAAGACCTGCTGTTGAAACCCGCGAATGGGAATATACGGGATGAGCGCAACCACGAACAACACGGCGGGGAAAAGACTGAGAAAGAAACGATACGCGATGCTCGCCGCTCGTGTGGTGATCGCGCCGTTTCGCAATCCCAGCACGAAGAAACGCCCCACGTCATAAACCGAGAGCCCCTTGAACCCCGGAAGCACGATTCGGCGGCTCATCTGGATGAGCCGTTTAATAGGGGGCAATTGCTGCAGGCGTTCAATCATATGGGACATGCGATACTCGGTGCTGTGCGTGCAAACGGTATCACATTTCGCCGTACGCGGGAACAGCTGCGGTCGAGTCGCTTAGTGTTAGCGGGATGGTGGTAAATTCCCCGGATATGATACCATTTTTGTCATTATGAGTCAGTCGGATTTGGATGCCGAGTCGGCTATCGGCAAGGCGCCGTTTCGGATCGCGGCCGTTTACTTCGTAGTCGGAGCGCTCTGGATTCTGATCACCGATCACGCGCTGTTTCTGATGACTCTTTCACCGCAACAGCTTTCGCTCCTTCAAACCGTGAAGGGCAGCGTCTATGTACTTATCACGGCCTTTCTCGCCTGGGTGCTGGTGCGCCGCTATGCCTACGGACAAATGCGGATACAGCGGAAACTCCGCGAACAGCGCGACACACTCGAGGCGACGCTCCGCGAGCGAGAGGCCCTCATCGGCGAGATCCACCATCGCGTCAAGAACATCCTGCAGATCGTGCTCAGCATCATAAGGCTATCCTCCCCGGCGTACCATCCGGATACGCCCGCATCTACCGGCGCACAGGCGGACAAGGCATCTAACACGGCTTCGCCTGCCGGATCACACGAGATCGAGAGGATATCGGAGCGCGTGAGAACCATCGCGCTGGTACACGACCACGTGTTGATCAGCCGTACCGGTGAAGAGGTTGACTGCAGTCGCTACATACCGGCTCTGGTTGAAAGCGTTCGCACGCGTTTCTTCCAGCCGCACGTGACGGTGACACATCGAATAGCCGCACTCAGATTAGCACTCGACGTCGCTGTTCCCTGCGGGCTTGTCATCAACGAGCTGCTGATCAACGCATTGACGCACGCCTTTCCCCCGGAACGCGAAGGAGCGGTCTGCATCACGCTCGACGCCGATGCTGATAACTCCGAGCAGGTAATGATAGCGGTGCGCGACGACGGAGTAGGCCTGGCACCAACTGCCGTCGCGCCTGAGACGACGGCTGCCGACACGGTCGGGCTTCTGATTGCTGAAGCGATGGCTTCACAGATCTCCGGCGATCTGGAGATAGGTACAAGCGATGATTCACCCGGCACCGAGGCCGTTCTCCGTTTTCCGAGAGCCGCATCGGTCCCGCGCGAGCCCGGCTGATTGCCGATTACAGCCCGAGCTCAACCACAGTCCCCCGCGCTCACTACCGGGTTGGCACTGAATCGATCAGGAGCTCGGAACGTGAGCCCACACTACCTTGACCGGCTCACTATCGGGATTACGACGAACAGCGTGCGGCGTACCCGCACAAAATTCTTTGCAATATCAGGAAATAAGACTGACCTCATCTGAACGAGCGTAGCGTATCCTGAAGGTGAAAGCTTGAGGTGAGAAGATCAATGAGAAGATCAGGCTTTCAAGGAGGGAAAGACCATGAAGAAGCTGCTTACACTCGGATTTATCGTTTCGGCTCTGGCACTGGTATTTGCAGCCTGTGAGCCGGTTGATGAGGAGATGCTGGAAGAAGATCCTATGATGGAAGAGGAGATGCAGAACGACTACTAGGCAATCCCTGAGAGGCAATCTTCTTCAAGCCCGCCGAGCTTGCTCTCGGCGGGCTTTCGTTTGCCCTGTCACCAGAGTACCCGGCAGTATAGAAGGCAATGAGAGCAGCCAGTGCGAAGCACAGAACTGGGGGCGGGTGACCGCGGTTTTCATAAAACGCGAGCAGGCTGGGTAGCGCGCGCACCGAAAGCTTAGCGATAGAGTTAAGCGAAATGTCATAGAGGTAGTGCCGGATCGCGGGGTTTGCAAAACGTACCAGCACCTGGTTGGCGTAAGCGTGCTTTTCCTCGTCAGGGGCGTCACGGTAAGGAAGCACCTCTTCGCTCAGCATGTTGCGCGAAAGCGGACCAAACACATCGTCCTCTACCATCTCCCGCACCGACTGCAGGCTGGCGGCGAGTGCCGCTACGCCGATAGCGGTGTGAACGCCGTTCAGGATGCACACCTTGAGCTCGCGGTACGGCCCGACGTCGGCAAAGCGCTTGACCGACAGCTCGGCCCGCTCCAGGGGTAGCCCCGTGCTCTTGCCCTCGGGATCCTCAACGAGCCAGGAGTGAAACAGCTCGCCGGTTACCATCAGGCGGTCGCGGTAGCCGAGACGCGCCTGGTGCTCATCCGCATTTTCAGTCGGGTAACCTGGGACCACGCGATCCACTAACGTGTTGAAGAACGGCGTGCTGTCGTCGAGCCACTGTGTGAACTCGGGCGGCAAGCTCCAATCAGCGGGGTGTCTGAGCACGACCTCTTTCAGAAGCTCGCCGTTCGACGCATTCAACTCACTCGGCAACACCTGCAGCCCCTACTCCCGCGCGCCTTCGAAACGATGATACCGTTCATACAAGAACACCGTGAGCTTCGCCGGAAACGACGGCGGACCTCGCTTGCATCCTCCTCCTCACTTGCCCTCTTGGGTGGCCTTTCAAGGATGACCGTGTACGGCCCGTCCTGCTCGCGCAGGATCTCGATGGTTCCGTGTTCCAGCGGCTGCACAACCGCAATCCCGGCATCCAGCAGTTCGGCCCCATTCGCTACGTCAAACATCCAGGCGATGAAGCAGCGTAGAAAATTCGCCCTCGCCGAACTGAAGAACCTGCACGCGCCGTTTGCGAAGCTCGCGGGCGTCCTCCACGCCAATCTGGAGCTCTTGCCACGCCTCAAGGCCCTGTGAGCGCTCAGCGAAAAGCGTAGTCAGTGTACTGCGGTTCAACTGCCGATCGGCGTTGTCTTGCTTCATGTGAGGTACTCCGAACACATACTACTGCGTTCGCGCAATAGTGGATCGGACCCGTCCGCACAGGCAATGCGCTATGCAGGCACTGCGCTCTGTTTGGAAGCGGGAGCACCGCGCGCAAGACCGTAGCGCCCCCCAGCCGGCTTCCCAAACTAACCGGCATTTCTGGAAGCATGGCGAGCGAACGAAGGCACCGCCAATCACCAACGCCAATTAAGGTGTGACGATCCGTAATCGCCAAGGAGGGAGCAGATGAATAGCGACAGCCGCGAGGTGTTGGTGGAGGTTACTGCCACTGCCAAGAACAACACCGACCGCAAAGTTCGCGAAGGGCTTTCCCCCACTCGGAACAAAAACGATGTGAGCTCGTTTTCCATGGGCAATCGATCCACGCTCAGCTTCCCGCGGATACAGGGTGCGGATGTCGCGGTCCCCTCCGACCGGTTCCACCACGTTCCCGATCCCGATCTGGCCGATGCCGAGCTCGCAGCGCTCGGTATGTGCTCCGATCAAACCGCTTATCACATGCTCACCATCGCGGTCGTCACAGCGGGTGAGCGCGTACTGGTGAGCGGCGCGAGCGGCGGGGCGCCGATCGACGCCGTGATGGATCTCGTCGGCGCCGGGATGACCGATCGGTTCACCGATACGATGACCTTTGATATGCCCGCGCGCACCGCCTATCCACGGCTGAGCATTGCCGGCGGCGGCAACGTCAGCGAGATCATGTGGACAAAGATCTATCTCTATCAGGTGCAGATCTTCGGAGTCTCCCACGGCACGCGCGCCGAGGCCGAGAAGCTCATCGATTGGATTTACCGCCGAAAGCTCAAGCCGGTGCTCCACGGCGTCTTTCGACTATCTGAGCTGCACGCGGCCGAACGCTACTTCGCCAATCGAAGTCGGAGCTTCCTCGGCAAGATCGTCATCGTTCCCGACTCGCAATGGGCCGGACACGGAGCCCGGTTCGCGATAACTGAGGAAGCCAACGAATGAACCGCGGAGGCTCACACCTAGAGAGGGATTGCAACCGGCCGAGTGCGGCGGCAGAAACTCTGTATCCGTTCGCGTCGGGCGCAGTTTCAGCGGTCATGCTGAGACGGGCGGCGGGCCGCTCATGGACGGCGGACAGCATCTATCATCTTGATGCAGCAGAAACCACTGTACGCGCGCCTCAAAAATCATTAGCTTATTGGTCATGAAGCGGAAGAGAAAACATGTGTCGACCCTGACTGGGTATGGGCGTGGACGGCTCGGCACGCGCCTTGTTGTGTTGGTTGTGATTGCGGTCGCAATTGCTTTCCCGTTCCTGGCTATGGCTGGAGGTGAGCAGGAACAGGAAACGCAGGAGGCCGAATCAAATCCGAATCCGTCGGTCGATCGCGAGTACGTGCTCGAAGCGTTCCTCGACGGGTACGTAGGGCTTGAAGGTGAGATCGAAGGGCAAACCAACCCGGTTCTCACCGCTCGCGCCGGTGAGACCGTGCGCATCACGATCGTCAATGGCGAATCGATGCCGCACGATATCGTGATGGAACAGCACGGTGCATCAAGTGAAGTAGTAAACTCCCGCGGCAGCGAGTCCTCGGTCACCTTTACCGCCGAGACCGACGACTACTACTTCTGCTCAGTTGGCAGCCACCGACAGGCCGGCATGGAAGGCGAGTTCCGCATCGAGTAAACGAGCGCGAATGATCGACGTAGTGCCGGCTGCGGCCGGTACGCCGTCTAGCTCGCGTGGGCGGCCAGGCGACTGTCTTCCTCTGAGAAGATTCGGCAAAAACGGTATTCGCCGCCCGCGTGGCCCACGACTCCCATTCGTTCGCCGCATCCACCATCACGACGACTACAATCTGATCCTCAGGGTCATCGGAACAATAAGGGCCGTAGGCGGCAAACCACGAATGCCATTCTTCGCTGTCCGATGCAACCTCGGCCGTGCCGGTCTGTCCGGCTACTTCAACCGCCGGGGTGGTGTGAGCCGTCCCGGCCCTCCCGCTTTCCACCACTGCTCGCATCGCGCACCGCTTTGAGGATATGCGGACAATACGACCTTCCGTCGTTTACGATTATCGCAACCATATACGCTAACTGCAGGGGCGTGACACCGAGGGCACCTTGACCGAGTGAAAGGTTGACGGTATCGCCGGTATGCCACGGGGCGTTAAACCCTGCGCGCTTCCGCGAGCGTGATAGGCCCGAACCCGCTGCGCGTCCACTCGCGTACGAGCCGATCGCCGACCCGGTAGTGCGGCCCGGCCGCCACGACCTCTTCCTCCGAGAGCAATTCCTCCTCGAGAAGCGCCGCTGTCAACAGCACCGTAAAGGTGGACGCCGGGGCTGTGGACTCTGGATTACGCGGTTCAGGAATGGATCCTCGTCGTTGCCGCGCAACGCCGCGATGGCGTTTTCGGTACCGCTGCCGTAGAGTTCGGTCGGGTTGAAGCTGGGGCGCGACACCATCGCGAGCACTTCGCCCGTGGCCGGTTTCAGCACAACCACCGAGCCGATGCAATCCCAAAGGGCCTCGCCGGCGATACGCTGAATATGGCGGTCTATTGTCAGCACCAGGTCGTCGCCGGGCTGAGGTGCTACCGTTCTTTCGTCATCCTGCGAAACAACGTGGCCGTGTGCACTACCATCCGGATGCTACGCCCTGGCTCACCCTGCAGCAACTGGGCGTACTGCCGTTCGATTTCGCTCTTGCCGAGCACGGATTGAGCGCTATAGCCCTGGTTGTACAGCACCTGAAGCTCGCCCGGTGTGATCTGATCTACATAGCCGAGTACGTGCGCAAGCCGCGATCCCTCAGGGTAGAAGCGCGTTGGAGCACTGCTCCAGGACACACCCGGATACTCGCTAATGTTCTCAGCCAGGTAGGTTACGGTAGACAACGGCACACCCCGACGCAGTCGCACCCGTTCCCGGCTGTTGCACTGTTCGGGCCGAACGCGCTGCTGTAGCTGTCCAGCCGGTAGGCCGAGCGCCTCCGCAAGATCAGCAAGTAAGCGGTGGTGCTCGCCGCACGGTACGGCCGCGGGCGTCACCATCACCGAGAATGATTCGACGTTGGCGGCCACCGGTTCATCGTGACCACGGTCGAAAACTTCGCCTCGTGGAGCCGGGCTTACGACGCTGCGCCGAATCAGGTTCTCAGATCCCAAGCCCGACCGCCGCTTTTACAGCCTTGGCAAAGCGAGTCGACAGGCCGGCCGCACACAGGCAGAACACAGCGGGAAACAGCAGCGCGAGCGAGAAGTTGCCGAATCGGTCAAACAGATGTCCCGCAACCAGAGGATAGAGCCCGGCAGCGCCGATCGCGGTGAAAACCATCCCGTAGTACAGCCCGAATCGCTCGTGACCAAAGAAGGTCACGGTCGCGGCCGGGAACAGGCTGAAGATGGTGCCGTAGCCGAGCCCAACCATCGCTACCGCCGCCGCCAGCGCCGGCACCGAGGCCGCGAACGCCGCGAGGAGCAGCATCGCCGCCATGAATGTGAAGGTGAGCGTCATCGCACGCGTCCGCCCCATTCGGTCCGACAGGATTCCGCCCACCGGCCGCCCGATGGCGTTGAAAAGCGAAAACACGATCACCAGCGGATACCCCTCGGCGAGCGCAACCTGTACACGCGCGATGCGGTCGAGGTGGGTTGCAAGCGTGAGCCCGGCGGTGGTGGAAAGCAAAAACATCAGCCACAGCAAATAGAAGCGCCGGTCGGTAAGCACCGTATACCACACCTGCTCACCGTGGCCCGGCGTGCCGGCTTGCGAATCGCCCTGGAAATCCGACGGAGCACCGTTTTCGCCATCGCTTTGGGCATCGTGTTCGCGCCCGACCCGGGTCTCTCGTTCAGCAGCGGATCCGTTTCCGGGAGGATTGGTAACCCAGCGCGACAGCAGCAGGATGCCAATTAGCAGCATCACGCCGGTAGCGGCGAATGCGGTCATCACACTGCGGCGCACCAACAGATGCACCAGCGGCGACATGATCAGCGCCGAAAGACCAACACCGGTAACCACTACCCCGGCAATCAGCCCGCGTCGATGCGGTGGAAACCACTTCATCGCCGCCGGCGTCACCGAGGCGAAGCACCCGGCGAGCCCGATTCCGAACGGCACACCCCAGGTGAACGCCATGGCGACCGGAGCACTCAGAAAGGCGCTGACGAAAAACGCGCCTCCAACCAGGAACGCCCCGGCGATAACCACCGGCCGCGGGCCCAGGACGTCCTGCGCTCGCCCGGCAAAAACCATCCCGGTTGCATAGCAGACGAGAAACACCGAATACGGCAGCGCGGTCTGCGCCTGCGACCATCCGAACTCGTGGATGAGTCCGCTCGCATACACACTCCAGGCATACGAGATCCCGACGAGGAAGTTGATCCCCGCCCCGGCGACGGCGACTTTCCAACCTTGGTAGATTCCCACAGCACTGTATGTATAACAGTTTCGGGGCGTGCGTGCACAGCTCGCCGCTTGTATCGTGCGCGGGTGGAATGCGAAACGCTCTGTTGCAGAGTCCGTCGCCTTAAGAGATTGGAAGTGATGCGAAGCTTGTTGCGCGGTTAGCTCAAACTCTGTGCCTTTCAACGATTAGGCGCGTGCACTTGGCGCGGGAGCCCTAGTCGGCAGCCGTCGTCGAGTCGCGAAGGATAAGCTTCGTCGGAACGATGGCTTTGTAGGCAATCTGGTCGGTCAGCTCGATGGCGTGTTGCAGGTTTCGCACTGCAATTCGTGCCATGGCGTCCAGATCTACGCCGACGGTGGTGAGACTGGGCTGCATGTACTGCGCCTGTTCGATGTTGTCGAACCCGACCACACTGAGGTCCTTTGGGACATCGAGGCCGACGTCGCGGGCGGCGTGAATAGCTCCTATCGCCATCATGTCGTTAGCCGCGAACACCGCTGTAGGGATCTGCCGGTCGCGTTCCAGGATTGCTCGCATCGCACGGAACCCGCCGTCAAAGGTCCAGTCGCCGGTCTCAACGGGCATCGTATCCCAGGCGAGCGCTGCGTCAAACAGGGCCTGGACGTAGCCGGCGTGACGTTCGATCGAGGTATCGTATCCGGTAACCCCGCTGATGTGGGCGATGACGGTGTGCTGCAACTCGACCAGGTGCTGCGTCGCGGCTTTCGCTCCGTTGAAGTTGTCGGCCTGCACCGACACCGCGCGCGGATCATGGCTGTTGACCACTACCATCGGCATGCCGCGCGCCCGCATCTCATCAACCACAGACTTCGGAACGCGGCTGACGACAAAAGCACCGACGACGTTTTCCGGCAAACGGTCCAGATCGGACACATCGCCGATTGAGGTGTAGGTCAGGTGGAGCGATGCTGCGCGGCAGTGTCGCTCGATTGCGAGAAACAGCTTGGTATTGAACGGTTCGGCGATACGATTCAGCCGGTCGTCAACCGCCGGCAGGGTGAATACAACCGTAGCCGGGCCCGCATTGAAGGTAGCGCGGGCGGGGAAGTCCTTGACGAACGAACCGACGCCTTGGCGTTTCTCGAGAACGCCCTCGTTCACCAGCAACTCCAGCGCCTTGCGAACCGTTTGCCGGTCGACGTTGAAGCGGCCGGCCAGATTCTTCTCGGTCGGCAGCATTTCACTGCTTCGGTACTCACCTTCGCGAATAGCTTCCAGTAGCGCTTCATAAACCTGTATGTACAGCGGTAAGTTATTGTCTCGGCTCACCATGCTGAAGGCCCCTCGCATTCTTGTTTGGCGCTATACGGCTTTGGCGCAACACCGCACGTATTGTTGACGGGTTCGCCGCCATCCACCCCACCGTTCCGAAAACTCCCGAATGCGACGCCCGAGTCCGGCAGCCCGAGTTCATCGGCCCCGGCGTACGTATGTACAGATCAAACCCCGGCGCTGACTCCTGAGTCATAGCTCAAGCTCCCTGCTCACGATGGTGGGACAGTAGAACTTCTCAATATACCGGATCACCAACTGATGTGCAGCCCGGTGATTCACGTAGGGGGCGCGGGCGGGGTTGTAGATCACGTCGGTCAGATCCTCGAACAGCACACAGCCAACACCCCATCGCAGCATCTGCCTGATCCCGAACGTGCGGTCGAGCAGGCACCTGTTGGCATGCACTCCTGAATATAAGACCGTATCGATGCCGCGCTCGCGAAGAGCCGAGTAGATGAGCTCACCCTCGTCACCGGCAATCAGATCCAGCCGGTCATCAATGCGAATTCCATCGTGCTGACGCGACCACACTCTCGTATCAACCGGATCGGCATCAAGCGTCTCCGAGCCGCCGTCACCGTCGTCGATCGGAAGCTGCTTCACGAGCACCCTCTTTCGGACCGCGGGCTCTAACTGCTGCGTGTTCTGTAGTCGCAGCCGCGCCGGGGCCGCTGCATAATACTCCATGGTCTCCGAAGGGGCATGAACGATCATAACGCCGGCCCCACGCAGTACTTCGGCCACACTGTTGATCTTCGTCGCAAGCCCCGAAATTCTGACGCTTGCGCCTTCGGACCAGTGTCTGTCCCACATATCCGATATCAGCATGGCTGTTCGGTCGGTCGCGAGCATTCTCTGCTCAGTCCGCCGCACCCAGGTCCGCCGACCGTGCCGGTTGAGCTCCAGCTCTGATATCCGTGTGGTCAGCCCCAGACATCCGGTACTCATTCGGTACTCACCCCTTTGCCGCTCCGGCAGTTACCCCGTAGGTGAAAAAGCGTTGAAACACAAAGAACACGAGGAGTGGCATCGACATCAATACGAAACTTCCCGCCGCCAGCAAATACCATTCAGAGCCGTACTGACTGAGCAGTCCGCGGATCGCGACGGTCAGCGGATACTTGCGCGGATGCTGCAGAAAGATCAACGCGTTCATGAGCTCATTCCATACCCACATGAACTGAAAGATGAAGAACGACGCCACTACCGGCATCGAGATCGGCATGACAATGCGGCTGTAGATGGCGAACTCGCCGGCGCCTTCAATCCGGGCGCAGTCGAAGAGATCTTTGGGGATTGCGACGAAGAAGTTACGGAACATAAACGTGGCGAAAGCCAACACGAACGATGTGTGCGCCAGCCACAGCCCCGGGAAGGTATTGGCAAGCCCCAGGCGCACGTACACCTGGAGCACCGGCACCCATGCGACTTGCAGCGGCACCACCATCAAAGCAATCAGCGCCAGAAAGACAGCGTTGCGCCCTCGAAACTTCAGGCATCCGAACGCATAGGCGCCAAGCGATGCCACCGCAATTGGGAGCAATGTGGACGGAACCGTGATGACAAAGCTGTTCACGAAGTATCTTCCGAACGCATGGGTGGTGATGACCTCATGGTAGTTTTGCAGTCGAAAGGTGACGTCAAGCCTCGTGAATACCGTCCACCAGCCGGTGGCGGCAACTGCCGCTCGCGGGCGAATCGAGCTGATGAAGACCCCCAGGGTCGGGAGCAACCACACCAACGAGATAACACAAAGAACTATGCTGCGCAGCAGGCGAGCGTAAGCCGTGAGATAGACTCCGGTTGCGTGTGTCATTGCGTCGCTGCGCTCCTGGGCGACCATGCTCCTTTCGCTCCTATTGCTCCTCTGCTTTGAACCGGCGAACCTGCAATACCATCACCGGTAGCAGAATTACGAGCATCACTACGGCGATAGCGCTTCCGTAGCCCACATCGAGATTCTGAAACGTTTCCCAGTAGAACGAGAACCCGATGATCCGGCTGGCACCCGCGGGGCCGCCGTCGGTGGCTACCAGCACCAGGTCGACGATCTTGATCGTTTGAATGAATATCGTGATGAAGACAAACGATACGGCGTGCGCCATCATCGGGAGACTTATGAGCCAGAACTTCTGCCATTCCCCGGCGCCGTCCACCGTTGCCGCCTGCAACGTGTCTTTGTCGAGCGCCTTGTAGGTTGCCGAGAATACCGTCATCGCAAACGCTGTCCAGATCCAGACCGCTGCCGCAATCAGGGCGAAGGTCACGTACTCCCGGGATGACAACCACGGTCGCGGCTTGAACCCGAGGCTGGTGAGAACGGCGTTAAGAAACCCGATGCGCGGATTCATGTTGTAAAGGAAGCGGAATATGATGGCGGTAGCTGTGTTGGAAACCACGATTGGAACAAACACAATCACCTTGATCACCCGTTCCCATGGATGAGCGTCAGCCAGAACTGCGATCGTCATCCCAAATGCAATAGCGCCGGCGGGCAGGAACACGAGCCACAGAATGTTATTAAGGAGCGCGCCCGACCAGGGAAAACCGGAGAGATCAAGGAAGAGACGATCCCGGGTGAACAGGCGCCGGAAGTTCTCGAACCCTATGAACCGGTCAGGTTGGAATCCGCCGGTGAAGAAACTGAAATACACCGTCCAGAGCGTCGGGATGACGAGGTACAGGGTCACAAGGAGCAGTACCGGGGCAGCGAACAGCCATCCGCGTGTGTTATTGCTTACCGTGCCCATCAACGGTCAGCCTCCCAATCTGACAGAGGTTCTACCGTTCGCAACTAATAACCTGTACCATCGTGCATCCCTGCATGCCGGTTAGGCATGGCGTCAACTAATACGCGCGACGGGCCACTTCCTCTATGTATTCGAGCGATTCCATCAAGCGCGACGGGTCCATGAGAAACTCCTGAAGAGCGGTGAACATTGCGTCGCCCCCGACAGCTCCCGGAGCCATATCCGAGCCGTCGAACAGAAACACTTCAGCCGAATCGATCTGCTCGGCTTCCAGCCTCTGGGCGCCGGTGAACATACGCCGCGATGCGTTGCGGTTCGGCGAGATAACCGCTCCGCGCTCCTGGGAACCAAAATACTCGGCCGTCTCGGGCTTTGTCAGAAACCGCATCAGTTCTCGGACCTCGCGACTGTCGTTGAATGCGACTGCATGGTCGCCACCGCCGACCACGACGTTACCCCATTCGGGCTTGATCTGTGGAAACGGGAAGAAGCTGTAGTCCTCACCGGATCTCAAGTGCGGGAAGTTTGCCCTGCCGACGCGGTCCATGAAACCTGCCAGGTAGAACATCTCCGCCTGCGGCGGATCCTGGAGCACCAGACCCATCGCTTCATCGCGCCGTAACCCGATAGCCCCTTCACGACCGAGGGCGATCCAGTCATCGTTACCGATGATCTCGCGAAAGTACTCCATCGCCTCTACCACAGTCGGGTCGGTCCAACTGACGCCGTGTCTGATGAAGAGGTCGTTGTATTTCTCCGGGCCTGCCACCCGGGCATAGATGTTCTCGAACCAGTCGGTAAGAGTCCATGCGTCTGCGCCGGAGACGACAAACGGCATCCTGCCGTTCTCAACCATGGTCTCAGCGACCTGCATCCATTCTTCCCACGTCTCCGGATACTCAAGACCGAGTTGCGCAAACGAGGCCGGACGGTGCCAAACAACGCTCTTCGAAAAGGCTTTCAAAGGTACCCCGTAGTAGCGACCATCGATCGCCGCAAGGTCCAACCATGACTGCGAGAAGTTGTCGTACAGCACCTCGGCGGGAACCACAGGGTCGTCACCGTCGTTGAGCGCCACAAGGTGCCCGTCAGCGGCCCATCCCAGAATGTTACCCGGCCGCGATAAGGTCAGAACGTCCAACCGGGCCCCGGAAGCGATGCGCGTATTGGCCGTCGTGATCACCGTATCCCCGCTCTGCGGATCGTACATAACCGGAATACCGGTTTCCTCGGTGAAACGCTTCAATACGTTACCGAACGCAATAGCCTCGTCGCCCCCCATTGCTGCGAGCACCTGCACCTCACGCGGTGCCGGCTCGCGACTGCCGCGTGCCCACAGAGTCACGGAAACAGTTAGAAGCGTGACAATGCAGACGCCTAGAATAACCCGTTTCATCATCGCACCCCCTCTTCGATTGTGTATCGGCCCCCGATCATCGTTAGTGTAAACCCGCCCCACCCGCTAGTCAACAACTATTATATACAAGTTGTATGTTTTTGAATCCGATGCCTGAAAACCGTTTGTTGACATCAAGCGCGAGTGGGTATAGGCTTGGTGCACACCGCAGACGACGCAGGGTGCGCCGCCCGGGCACCGCGGCCGGCGTACGCCTTGTGCAGCATAGTAGCGCCACGTCCGCTCGGTCCGTGCCGGCCATAATCTGTGCCGGTCAAAAGGGGGGGAATCATGTCCGCAGACGGTCAATCGACGCTCCTGCCGGAGGAGTCGACAACCGGACACAGTGTAACCGAGACCGAGACAGCGCTCCGACAGCGCTATCCGGGGTATCGTGACGCCGATGAGGACTACCGGCATGCCGGCAGCGCGGCAATCGAACGCTGGATGGACTGGAAGTTCGGTCTACGGATCCACTGGGGCCCGTATTCCATTCTCGGCAACGGCCCTGAATCCTGGCCCCTCGGACGGCCCTTCACCTCGCGCGATGACAGCGCTTTTGAAGCCACCGCCACGCTTCGAAGGCAGTACGAGAAGGTTCCCTCCTGGTGGAACCCCATCAACTTCAACGCTGAAGACTGGGTTCAGATGATGACAGACGCAGGCATGCGCTACTTCACGTTCACCGCTAAACACCACGACGGGTTTTCGATGTACGATACCGCGACTCGAGTGCGTCGACGCATAATCCACACCGGCGAAGACGCCGGCCGGATCGTCGACTGCGACCTCGCTTACAGCATCATGGAAACACCGTTTCGCCGCGACGTCCTCGGGGAGCTCATCAACGCCGCACGGCGCCAAAGCCTGGGAGTAGGAGTCTACTTTTCCCACATCGATTGGTTTGACTCCGATTTCCGCATCGATACCTGGAACTACCAGCAGGACCCGCACTACACGAGAGCCACCGATCCTGAAGGGTTCGCTCGTCTGATCCTCCGCCATCGTGACCAGCTCGTGGAGCTGTGCTCAAACTACGGCGAGCTTGACCTGCTCTCACTCGACATGAACTTCCCGGAGGACGGCAGGGAGCACCAGATTCACGACGACATTGTTCAAACCGTTAAGACTATCCGGCGACTGCAACCAGGCATGCTGATGAGAAACCGCGGGATAGGCCCGTACGGCGATTACTTCACACCGGAACGCGAAGTCCCAGGCGTCATTCCCGGCTCCAACTCGGACCACAGCGACGCCGCGCGCATTGACACACCGATGCCGTGGCAGGTCATCTATCCCGGGAGCCGTCATTTCTCGCACGTCTGGGGCGATGAGTACAAGCCAGTGTCCTGGATCCTCCAAACCCTGGTGGACGTAGTTGCCAAAGGCGGCAATTTTCAGGTCGGGTACGGACCGGGCCCTGACGGCAGCTTTGACGACGAGGTTCTCGACCGCCTGCAGCGTGTCGGCAGGTGGCTGCAGGTCAACGGAGAGGCGATTTACGGCACCCGGCCATACCGCACCTACCACGAAGGGCCCCACGTGCGGTTCACTCAATCAAAGGACCAAGCCGTCGTATATGCCTTCGTTATGGACTGGCCCCACAGCGTCTTCGACCCTTCACGGGTTCGGCTACGGTCGGTACGAGTACGCCCCGGCAGCACCGTCACGATGCTCGGAAACGCATTGTCACTCGAGTATCTGCAAGACAAGGACCAGTTGGAAATCTTCATTCCCGAGCAGTGGCGTCCCGGGAGCCTCCACCAGGACTTCGACGTAGCGGTATTCCGCCTGGAACCCGACCTGCAAAGCCCCGAGCAGGGTTAAGTCGCGTGATTGCCGAGGGCCGAGCCCGGGGGGTGAGGCAGCACGCCGTACCCATTGACCGGGCCCCGCCGGGTCCGGCTGGACCCGGCGGACTTACCACGCTGTGCTACAGATACTCGCGCAGCGCGATTAGCCAAACGTGATTAGCGCAGCGCGTTGTTGATTCGTCGGTCTGCATCGGCGAGCGCGGCGTCAATCGACTTGCCGGTGAGCCAGGTTGCCTCAATCTCTTCCTTAAGAATATCCTCAACCGCTTGCCAGTTTTGAATTGCGGGGACAGGCTGTGCAATATTGGCGGTCTCGGCGTAGTTGGACCGCTGTGCCACCTCCTGCAGTTCCGACCCCATGAGCACGCTGGTGCGCGGCGCCAAATGCCCCGTTCCGGCGGCCCAGTCGCCGACACGCTCGTGCAGAAAGGCAAGAAAATCCATCGCGTGCTCGTAC
>PUNW01000055.1 GCA_003552665.1 Spirochaetaceae bacterium
ATCCTGTTGCTGTTGGGTAACATTCACTACTCGCTCGGTGACCTCGAGACTGCGGTCAAGACCTATGACCGTGCAACGGGAGTCAATCCGGAGTTCGGTATCGCCTATTACAAACAGGGCGTATGTTACTATCGCATGGGACGCCTCGAGGAAGCGCTGCAGTCGTTCAAGGCGGTGATCAACACCAAGAGTCAGAGCCATGCGATGGCGAGTTACTTTGTGGGACTGATCAACCTGTTTCTCGGCCGCGATCAGGAGGCCGAAGCGGGGTTTGAGCATCTGCGCAGCCAGTCCAGGGAGTCGCTGATCGCCAACTTCTATCTGGCGCAGCTGAAGATCAAGCAGAAACAGTTCCAGGAGGCATTGCCGCTGCTGCAGGAGCTCGCCGAGCAGAACTCGGAGTTCGCCGAGGTGCATTACATGCTCGGCGTGGTACATTACGGGCTGCACAACAATACCGAGGCAATCGCCAGTTTTCGCCGGGCACTGGAGATCAACCCGGCGGACGAACGCTCGAAGACCAAGCTTACGCTTCTCACGGATGTGCAGTGGCCGTAGGTCGCCTTGCATCCGAAAGAAATACACTCGTTAAAGGGTAGTAAACGATGAAGAAGTACGTATGTGATGTCTGTGGCTACATCTACGATCCTGAGGAAGGCGACCCGGACGGAAATATCCCTTCCGGAACCTCTTTTGAAGATCTTCCGGAGGATTGGGTGTGTCCGGTCTGCGGAGCTCCGAAAGACGAGTTTTCCGTAGAAGAATAACGGCCTGATGCCGAAGTACGCGGGCGGGTAGGCGCACGGCCTATCCGCCCTTTTTTTGCGCGGGGCTCAGCCGCCGGTTATCAGGGGACCCGGCTTGCCGATCGCATGTCCCTGCGCCGACTGCACGCCCAACTCACGGAGCCGCTCGAGGGTCTGCTGATCCTCTACAAACTCGGCTACCGTACGAACGCCCCAGAACGACCCGAACGCCTGGATGATCGAGACCAGGTGCGCGATCAAAGGGTCACTGCACATCCCGCGCACCAGGCTGCCGTCTATCTTCAGGTAGCCCACGTTCAGGTCCACGATCCGCTTGAAGTTCGAGTATCCGCTGCCGAAGTCGTCGATTGCAATCTGAACGCCGTGTTCTTTCAGCCGCTCGATGAACTGTTTGACCTGCTCGTAATGCTCAACGCCCTCTTCCTCAACGGTCTCAACCGTCAGGCGTCGCGCGACGTCGGGATGCTGCCTCAACAGCTCGAAAACAAAGGACCTGGTCGCTGAGTTCTGGATATCCAGTACCGAGATATTCACCGCGACGCCTTCCGGCCGCGCGGTAAAGGTCTCGATCGCCTTGCGAAACACAATGCGGGTGATGTCCTCGTAGTACTTGCTGTTCTTCGCGATGTGTAGCCACTCGCCCGGACTGTGCACCGTTCCACCGTGCTCCAGTCGCACCAACGCCTCGTAGCGCGCAATCACGCCGGTGCGGAGAGCGACGAGCGGTTGAAAATGCAGGACGATCCGGTCCTCCTGCACCGCGTTTTTCAGCCGCCGCAGCCAACCCATGTTGTGATCGATAGCGCGATAGCTGCGCTCAGTTACGTCTTCGGCAAACACGATATCGGCGCGCCGCGGCACGGTCGAACCGGTTATCAGGATCAGACCGGGCGATCCCGAAGACCCCGCGTCGCAGGTGATAGACGCGGGCGGAATCACCAAAAACATGCTCCACTCGGTTCGAAAGCAAATCGGCGAACTGTTTCTCCAGCGAGCCGGCTTTTTCTTCCCCATAGAACTTGCTGATCGCCAACAGCTCGTCTATCTGTACCGCGATCAGTTTGGGATTGATAGTCTGCTGCGGCGCCTCGACGTCCTCGAGGAACGCGGTACGGTTGGGCGGCCCACTTACCGGCGAGACGGTCGCAAGCACGTACTTTCGGTTGATCAGCGAGAGATTGAGGTAGGAGCCCACCTGTTCCAGCAGCTCCTGTTGATCCACCGGTTTCGTCAGAAACCCCGTCACGCCGGCGTTGAAGGCCCGGATGCGGTCGGATATCTCCCCAGCGCCGTGAGCATCAGTACAGGCGTCCGGCCTGTGGCGGTATTGGTCTTGATCCGCTCGGTTGCCTCGAGCCCGTCCATGCCGGGCATCATGAGGTCCATCAGGATGAGGTCGGGAGCTTCGCCGAAGGCAAGCTTGACGGCCTGTTCGCCGTTAGATGCTTCGAGAATCCGGTACGGGCGGTCCTTGAGCACCGCCCGAATAACGGCACGATTGACCTCATGGTCATCGACGACCAGGACCGTGGGAACGTACTCCGAGCGCATCGCGCCGCTCCCGTTGCACCTCGAGCAACCTGCAGCCCAGTGAGTAAGCGAATGTGATGCATGACAACCCTACGCTCCGTATTGGGTTATCGCAACCACACCGTTGTGCCCGCCGAAACCGAGCGAGTTCGAGAGCGTTACCCGGACAGGACCTTCCACGCCGGTGTTCGGCACGTAGTCGAGGTCACACGCCGGATCGGGCTCCTCCAGATTGATCGTGGGCGGGAAGTATTGATCTCGAATAGCAAGGATGCACGCAATCGCCTCCACACCGCCGGCTGCACCGATACAGTGTCCGGTCATCGACTTGGTTGAGGAGACCTTCAGCTTATAGGCGTGCTCGCCGAATACCTGCTTGATCACGGCGGTCTCAATAGGGTCGTTCAACGGAGTCGAGGTCCCGTGCGCGTTCACATAATCGACCTCTTCCGGCGCGATGCCGCCGTTAGCGAGCGCCATTTGCATCGCCTTGATCGCTCCGGCTCCCTCAGGATGTGGGGCGGTGAGGTGGTTCGCGTCGCAGGTGATCCCGTAACCCGCCAACTCGGCGTAGATTCGGGCACCCCGCTGTTTGGCGTGATCGAGCCGCTCGAGCAGGACCACCCCCGCGCCCTCGCCGAGCAGGAAGCCGTCGCGATCCTTGTCGAACGGGCGTGACGCTTGTTCCGGCCGGTCGTTATAGTTGGTACTCAGTGCCTGGATGACGTTGAATCCCGACACGCCAAGCTTGGTGATGCACGCCTCGACGCCGCCGCTGATGATGACGTCGGCCTCTCCGGCGCGGAGAATACGGGCCGCATCTCCGAGCGCGTCGGTAGCCGAGGCGCAGGCAGTAGCAATCGAATAGCACGGTCCCTGAGCGTTCAACAGAATCGCGACGTTCCCCGGGCCGATATTGGCGATTAGCTTCGGGATGGTCATCGGCGGTACGCGCGACGGCCCTTTGCTGAGCAGACTCTCGTAGGAGCTCTCGATCGTTTCGAATCCGCCGATACCGACGCCGAGTATGCAGCCCAGGCGCTCGGGCGCAACGCCCCCGTGTTCAAGGCCGGCGTCGCGCATCGCCTGCACCGAAGCGACCGCAGCGTACTGTGAGAAACGGTCCATCTTGCGCGCGTCCCGGCGGTCGATAAACGCGGTCGCGTCGAAGTCTTTGACTTCGGC
>PUNW01000113.1 GCA_003552665.1 Spirochaetaceae bacterium
AGACGTCGTGCATTCGGAAGTTGAGCGAGATCCCGATGTGCGGGGCCTCACCGGCGAGCACTGCGGTGTTCAGCTGAGCGAAGTACTCGGTCCAGCGTCCCTGGGTAAGATCGATCTGGATGTGGTCGTGGGTGTTGTTGAACTCCTCGATGATCATCTCCATGGCGCGAGCGTCACCGCCATGGAACAGGGTGTTCATCTCCAGTTGCACCGGCCTGTCCGGCTCGGCCGCTCCCCGGGCGAAGACGGCCTGCGGCAACGCCAGGCCCAGCACCCCCAGGACGAGCAATAGCGATAGTGACTTGTTCATATACCTCCCCCTAAGCAAACGTGCGTTCTTATATACGAATAATATTCGCATATCAAGACACAATATGCTATAATCGTAGGGCTGAATCTGAGAGCTGTCAAGCGTTAAGTAGTGGCCGGAAGCTTGTTACGCGGGTAGCTGTATCTTATTGCGAATCTTGACAGCAGACGACGAGGTGGGTACGCTGTTCTGAAATCCGAACAGGTCGTGGTACTCATCCGCAACTGAAGAGGCGCCCGATGGTAAATACCGTCCGAAAGTCGATCATGGTCCTCAACACGCTGGCGCAGAATAGCGGTCTGGCGACCTCGGAGCTTGCCCGCCTGCTGGAGCTGCCGAAAAGCAGCGTTCACAACATTCTCACCACCCTGGAGTCGGAGCGCCTGGTGGAGCGCAATCCCGAGACCGGGAAGTTTCACCTCGGTGTGAAGCTCATTTCGCTCGGCCACCGCGCGCAGGAGTCTCTGGACATTGCGCGAATCGCGCGGCCGGTGCTCGGCCGGCTCAATGAGGAGACCGACGAAACGGTGCATCTGACGGTGCTCGACGAGGACGAGGTTCTGTATGTCGACTGCATTGAATCGACGAAACGCCTGCGGACGTACTCGGTGATCGGCGTGCGCGCGCCGCTGTACTGCACCAGCGTCGGGAAAGCGATCCTTGCGTTTCAGTCAAGCGAGTATGTGAACGGCTATCTGCGCGTCCGGGATCTGCAGGCGTTCACCGAGCACACGCTCACCGACCCCGACCGCATTCGTTCCGAGCTTGCGCGGGTCAGAAGTGACGGGTACGCGGTCGACAACATGGAGCACGAAGACCACATCCGCTGCATCGGGGCGCCGATCAGAAGCGCGGCCGGCGAGGTGTTCGCTTCCATAAGCGTGTCCGGCCCCAGCCAGCGCATGGCGGCCGACGCGGTGCCGCAGATCGCCGCTTCGGTTGTGCAGGCCGCCGACACAATCTCCGACCGCCTGGGGTACCACCCGGGCCGCCGGCCATGACGACACACGGCTCTGTGGCGTACAATGGAGCCGATCCAGTTGTGTATGGGGGAATGATGAGCGAACAGAGCAGGCCGAGCGAGGACAGACCGAACGACGGCATGGCGAACGAGGGCGCGGCGGATAAGGCTGTGGTGCGCCGGATCGCGGATGTGGGGCCGGTCGACTGCCCGTGCGGGGCGGCCCGGCGAGTGTTCTCGCGCGCGGACGGCGGTCCGGTCGGTATCCATCACGTGACCATCTCCGAGGACGCGCAGCGCCACTACCACAAGCGAACCACCGAGTACTATGTGGTGCTCGAGGGTCAGGGCGAGATTGAGCTCGACGAGGAACGCATCGCGGTCGGCCCGGGCGACGTCGTGTACATCCCCCCGCTTACCCGGCATGCCGCACGGGGCAAGCTCACGATCATCAATGTGGTGCATCCACCGCTTGATCCTGCCGACGAGTTCGTCGAGGAATGAGCGGCGGGCGGCGGCCAGCGGCGGGCGGCGGCCCCCAGTGCACGGCCCGCCGGAGCGCGGCCCGCCGGAAGGCGCCGAAACCATGAAGCGCGCGAAGCCGACCGACATACGCGTACATGAAGCGACGGTAACCTTCGAGCCGGTCGCGCTGCGGGTGCCGCTCCGGTTCGGCGCGGAGACGGTCACGGAACTGAGCTTTGCGCGCGTGCGCATCGAGGCAGAGACCCGCGGCGGGCGCCGCGCCGAAGGCTGGGGAGAGACTCCGCTCAATGTCGGCTGGGCATGGCCTTCGGCGCTCGCGCATCGGGTGCGCGCGGCGCGGCTCGAGGGGCTCTGCCGGGAGATAGCCGAAGCCTGGCCGCAGGAGGTGGAGTACGGCCACCCGATGGAGCTCGGCTATCGTTTTGTGGAACAACGCCTGCCTGAGCTTCTCAGGCGGTCTGAGGTCCGGGAAGCTCCCGGCGCCACGCCGGGGGCAGCGGACCACCGGCAGGAAGCTGCGGAGCGCCCCACGCGCGGGCAAACGGCAGCACGCCGGCCACCGGGCGCTGCAAACCGCCTCCCCTGGCTGGCCTCGTTGATCTGCGCCGCGCCTTTCGATCTTGCGCTGCACGACGCCTTCGGCATCGCGAACAAGGTGCCGGTCTATCAGACCTATGGTTCGGAATACATGAACGCCGATCTCGCAGCGTACTTCGCCGGCGTGCCCGGAGCAGAGTATTTCGCAGGTCGCTATCCGCAGCATTATCTTCGCGCGAAGCCCGCGCGCAGGATTCCGGTGTGGCATCTCGTGGGTGGGGCCGATGCGCTGGGTGCGGATGAGCTCAGCGGGCGCGAGCCCGACGACGGGTACCCGGTCACGCTTGAGGACTGGCTGCGGCTCGATGGGCCGATGTTCCTCAAGATCAAGCTCTGCGGGGTTGACTGGGACCTGGACTATGATCGACTGGTAGCGGCGGGAAAGGTCGGGCTGAGCTTCGGTTCGCCGGGTCTGAGCGCTGACTTCAATTGCACGGTGACTGACTCGGCGTACGTACCGCGCATGCTCGAGCGCCTGCGGCGTGATGCGCCCCGGGTCTACGCGGCGCTCCGCTACATCGAGCAGCCGTTTGCGGTTGACCCGGCCGAGCATGATCCGGCGGCCGTCGAGGCGATTGCGGCGCACAAGCCGGTGTTCATCGACGAAAGTGCCGACGACTGGCGGAGCGTAGCGCGCGGCAGGCAGTTGGGGTGGAGCGGGGTTGCACTCAAGACCTGCAAGACGCAGACCGGCGCGCTGCTTGCACTGGCGTGGGCGAAGGAAGCCGGCATGGAGCTTGTGGTGCAGGATTTGAGCAACGCCAGACTTGCGCAGATTCCGCACGTGCTCCTTGCGGCGCATGCGGGAATCGGGGTTGGGGTGGAGAGCAACGGAATGCAGTATTACCCGGAGGCGTCGACAGCCGAGGCGCGCGTCCATCCGGGCGTGTATCGACGGCGCGAGGGAATGCTCGAGCTTGGCTCAGTCGGCGGCCCGGGGTTCGGATATCGCATTGACGAGATAATGAGGACACAGTGACAGGCCGGCGGCCGCTGGATCCGCGGTCACGGAGCGATCATCACTGCGCGGCGACGAGCGCTACGCGCCGGCAACAGCGCGCCGGTCATTGCCCGACCGTGGTTACTGAGCAATGGCGTTCGCCTGTTCGCCGAAAAGGAGCTCAGGTGCGTGCTGCAGCACGAGAACGGCGGCTCCCACCGCGGCTGCATCCGGGCCGAGCCGGCCGGTTGTTATGGTCACGGCCGAGAGTGCGTACGCCATCGCTCGCTTGCGGACCTTGGTGCGCAGCATCTCGGCAAACAATTCGCTGCCGGCGCCTGCCTGCCCGCCGAGCACGATCATCTCCGGATTGAAGAGATTGATGAGGTTGCCGATCGCAACCGCCAGGTGTTCGGCCGCTTCGTCCAGTACCTCGACTGCCAACTCGTCACCTTCTTCCGCCGCGGCGAATACCGCCGCCGCTCCCAGTGCTTCCGGTTGGGCACCGTAGCGCTCGAACAGAGGACCCTGCTGCGTCCGTCGCAGTCGCTCGCGGGTGCGGCCGGCTATCGCCGGGTCGGACACCAGCTGCTGCAGGCAGCCGCGGTTTCCGCACGGGCAGAGCGGGCCGTGCGGCTCAATGGTCACATGCCCGAGCTCACCGGCGCTCGAGTTGGAGCCGATGTAGAGCTCGCCGCGATGTATGATTCCGGCTGCGACACCGGTGCCGATAGAGATATAGATGAGGTCCTCGGTTCCCGTGCCCGCTCCGCGCCAGCGCTCGCCGAGCGCGCCGACCTTGCTGCGATTGGCTACATATACTTCAAGCCCGATTCGTGACTCGAGCATTTGCTTGAGCGGAACCTCAAACCACCCTACGTCGGTGGCGCTTTGAATCACGCCGGTGCGCATGTCCACAAGCCCCGGCGATCCTACACCGAGAGCCGGCAGGATGCGCTGACTCTGATTGCGCTGCAGTAGCGCGTCAACGGCGCGCGCCAGAGCGTCGGCTGCGGCCTCCGCGCCGCTTCCGGGTATTTCTATGGATTCGCGGTCGAGCGGGCGGGCGTCGAGGTCGGTGAGAAACACGCTCCACTGGTAGTCGCGCATTCGCGCCCCGAGGGCGTGCACGGCGTCAGGCTTGAACTCGAGCAATACCGGCGGACGCCCACCGGAGGAAGCGCCGAACCCCGCCTCCTGCACAATCCCCACCTGCAGCAGGCTGTCGACGAGCAGGCTCACGGTCGCACGACTCAAGCCGGTGAGCTCCGCGAGCCCCGGGCGTGAAACGATCCGCTCCCGGCGAAGGATCTCGAAGACATGAGCTCGATTGATTTCTTTCAGCAGTTCGGGTTGTCCGATCCGCGATGTCACCAGGTTGCTCCGAGTGCCGCAAAATATACGCGAGCGAGCGGGGTGCGTACAGTCCACATAGCGCCCGTCACCGCTTCATGATAGCTCGATCGCTCAACTTCTGCAACAAAGAACCAAAACTGCCTCTAATCATGCAAAAACCGGGGGTTCAGCGCCGGCTGGGTCGGTCCAGACAGCGCCGTTTAGCGGTCTACTTTTATAATAACATTGACAAAGTGCCGGACCGGGTCTACGATTAATGGCGATGAACGGCATGAACGACAACGGCGCAGCACGGCCTGCCCGGCCGTACCTCACCGGATTTACCGACGAGGTCGGCGCGGAGCTGGCAACGCAAATCGAGGTCTGTAAGGCGTTAGGCTGGAGTTGGATCGATCTGCGCGCGGTGGACGGCGGCAATGTCGTCGAGATCAGCGACCACGAGTTCGACGGCGTATGTGAAGAGTTGGCTGCGGCCGGCCTTCGGGTGAGCAGTTTCGGGAGCCGGATTGCGAACTGGGGCCGGCGTGTGGATGATGATCCCTCGCGCGACTATCGCGAGTTGGAAGCGGCAATCCCCCGGATGCATCGGCTCGGTGTGCAGTATATCCGCATCATGAGCTACCGGCCCGATTCGCCGAACGGTCTTCCCCCGGAGGAAATCGAACGCCGGGTGGTGGAGCGTTTACGGACGCTGGCCGGTATTGCCGCCGACGGGGGAGTGATCTGCCTGCACGAAAACTGCGACACCTGGGGTGGGCAGAGCTACGAGCACACGCTCCGTTTGTTTGAGGCTGTGGGATCGGTTCACCTGCAGCTTGTCTTCGACACCGGAAACCCGTTCGCGACTCCGGACGTTCGCGGAGAACCGCCGTACCGTCATCAGGATACCTGGGAGTTCTACTCGCATGTGAAGCCGTACATCGCTTATCTGCACATCAAGGACGGTGTGGTTACCGACGGCAAACCGGTCTACACCTTCCCGGGTGAGGGCGTCGGGGAGGTGCCCCGTATTCTCGCGGACCTTGCGACAAGCGGGTACCAGGGCCCCATTTCGATTGAGCCTCATCTTGCGGTGGTGTACCACGACCCGAGCGTAACCGCCGACCCACGGCAACGGTGGGACAGTTTTGTTGAGTATGCCGACCGAACCGGACGCTTGTTGAAACAAGCCGGTTTCGAGCTTAGTTCGCCGTAGATACGGCTATACACGACGGGGGAGACCCGGTCGAAACAGGGGGGTAATTATGAAGAAGTTGATCGTAATGATCGCTGTGCTTGCAGTGGTCGCCGTCGCGATGGTATTCGCCCGAGGCGTCCGTGAGGAGGACCCGGATGTATGGGAGCCCACGCGGCCCATCACAGTCGTGGTCCCGTGGGGAGCCGGCGGATCCACAGACCAGACGGTTCGGCCGCTCGCCGCAGTGCTGGAGGAGGAGCTCGGACAGAGCGTGGTTGTGGTAAACACGCCCGGAGCAACCGGATCGGTGGGAACCGCTGAGGTCCTCAACGCTCGCCGCGACGGTCACACCTGGGCATCCGGTGCGGTCAAAGACCTCGGGACCTACCGGGTGAGAGACCTGCTCGAGACCGATCTCGACGACTGGGTGCTGTTTCTCAGCCTGGCGCAGGTCAATGTGGTCTCGGTGAATAAGGACGAGCCGTACCAGGACTTCGCGGAGCTGGCGCAAGCTTTTCTGGATAGGCCCGGAGAGATCGACGTTGGCACCGCCGGGGTCGGCTCGGCAGGCCACACTGCGATCCAGCTGATCAACCGCTATCGGCCGATCGAGTATACCGAAGTGACCTACGGCGGCGGCGCCCCTGCGGTCACGGCTACGGTGGCGGGCGAGGTTCCGGTAACCACCCAGCTGGCCAGCGAACAGGTCGATATGATCCGCGCAGGTGAGCTGCGGCCGCTCGCCGTGTTGTCGGACGAGCCGCTGAAACTGGAGGGCGTCGACGAGGAGATTCCGCCGATCACCAACTGGATTCCGGAGTTCGAAGCCGCTCCGATCTATTTCGGCATCTTCGTCCCTGCCGACGTGCCCCAGAACGTCATCAACACGCTCGGTCGTATCTGGGATGAGACTATCGTAGGCAACGAACGCCTGGAGCAGCTCGCCGTTGAATCGGCTGCCGTTTTTGCTCCCAAGTGGGGCGATGAAGCTCACGCCGCAGCGTTCCCGATGGTACAGCTTGATGCATGGCTCGCGCACGAGATGGGTGATACCGTGATGTCGCCCGACGAGGCGGGAATTCCACGCCCATAGTAGCGCAGGTGTGATACGCATTCCGAACTTAAGAGACGCTCATTCGCGCAGCCCGGCTCTAGAACGGGCTGCGCATTTGTTGCGTGCGCCGGTTGTGATCCGAGGGGGATACAGTGGGTGACGAAGTCAATCAAGACAACGGTATGCCGCGCGCGGACTTCGTTACCGGTCTGGTGTTGCTCGGGTTCAGCGCCGCGGTGTTGTACTTCTCCATCACCATGCCGAGGCTCGAACACCGCGGAATCAACCCGCTGTCGGCGCCCGGAGTGGTGCCGGGCCTGCTCGGCGTCATCATCGGCGTCTGCAGTCTCGCGCTGCTGATCCGCGCTGTGGCGCGCGGAGGCTATCGACTCACGCTCTCCGGGCGCTCGCTCACGGCGTTCGCGAGCAGCCCGGTGGTCCGGCGTATCATCGCGACGGTGGGTATCTGTCTGGTGTATGCGTGGGGTCTGGTGGGGCGAGTCCACTACACGCTCGGGACCTTCGTGTTCGTACTGGTATTCGTGCTGTTCTTCGACCTGGTGTTCGACCAGGAAGAACAGCGGACAATAGGGCGGACGGTCTGGACCGCCACCCTCGAAGCCGCGCTGGTGGCGGGTATCGTGTCGGCTGTGTTTCAATACCTGTTTCTTGTGGCTTTGCCCTGAGGATTCCGTATGCTGACACAAGGAATACAGCTTTTCGTTCAGGAGCTCTCCGCTTTTCTTACGCTGCGAACCTTGTTCGACGTCCTTTGGGCGACGCAGCTCGGAATGATCGTCGGGATGCTGCCGGGGCTCACCGCGACGATGGGCGTCGCGCTGATGACGACGCTCACCTTCCATCTGCCGGCTACCAACGCGGTGCTGATCCTGATGTGCATGTACATCGGTGCGATCTACGGCGGGGGCCGAACCGCGATTCTGTTGAACATTCCCGGCACGCCCGCCAACGCCGCCACCGCTGTTGACGGCCATCCGCTCGCCCGAGCAGGGCGTGCGGGCGAAGCAATCGGGATCGGCACAACCGGGAGCTTCATCGGATCGGTGATAGGTATGCTGCTGTTGGCGACCTTCACCCCGATCATCGGGCGCTTCGCGTTGCGGTTTCAGAGCTTCGAGTTCTTCTGGCTCGCGATCTTCGGCGTAGTGATCAGCGGCAACCTGACCGCTCCCAAAGATCCCCTCAAGGGCTGGATATCGGGCTTTCTGGGGCTGTTCGTGGCGATGATCGGGATGGAGGCCATCCACGCGCATGTGCGCTTCTCGTTCGGCCACCGTCCGCTGTCCGGCGGGATAGACCTCATCCCCGCGATGGTGGGGGCGTTCGGGTTCTCCGAGATCATCTCGATGATGAAGCACACGCGGGTAGAGGTAATCCAGACCAAGATAGAGCGCGTGATTCCCCGGCTCAAGACGATCTGGGGATATAAGCGCACCATAACGCGTTCCGGAATAGTGGGGACCTTCATCGGCGCCATCCCCGGTGTCGGTGAGGACATTGCCGCCTGGGTGAACTACGACCTCGCGATGCGCTCGAGCAAGAAGCCGGAGGAGTTCGGCAAAGGGAGCCTGGAGGGTTTGATCGCCTCCGAGACCGGGAACAACGCCGCGGTGGCCGGGGCGATGATCCCGGTTCTGTCGCTCGCAATTCCGGGGTCGGCGCCGGCGGCTGTCCTGCTGGCGGCGATGTTCATCCATGGCGTGCGCCCCGGGCCGCTGATCATGGTTGAGAACCCGGCCTTCGTCTCGAGCGTAGTCGCGATGGTGATGCTCGGCACGGTCGCGATGTTTGTGCTCGGGCTTTCCGCGGTCAAGCAGATCGTGAAGGTTCTGCTCGTGCCGCGCAGCAAGCTCATGCCGATTGTGTTCACGCTGTGCGTGATCGGCGCGTTCGCAATCAACTCGCGCACGTTTGATATCGGGGTGATGGTGGCGTTCGGGCTGCTCGGTTTTGCCATGCGCGAAATGGACTACCCGGTTGCGCCGATGGTGCTCGGCATCATTCTCGGGGAGATCCTCGATACGAATCTCCGCCGTGCCCTGGTCATTTCGCGCGGGGATCTTACCCCGTTCCTCACTCGGCCGATTTCGTTTGCGCTGTTTGTGATCGTACTGCTGAGCCTGGTGAGCCGTACCTCGTGGTTTATCCGCGGCCGGAAGGCGCTCACAGGGGCGATCATCGGCGCGGTTCGTGCTATGGTAGGTCGTGTTCGCGGGTAAGAGTAGCAGCGGCTGAGACAAGGAGACGACGCAATGCAGGAACGGAAAGAGCTGAAGGCGGGACTGGTTGGATCGGGGTTCTCGGCGCGCTTTCATTATGAGGCCCTGGAGCGCGTCTACGGGCTCGACTGCCGGGTGGCGGGGGTCTACTCGCCGACAGCCGAGAACTGCCGGCGCTTCGCGTCCGAGCGGGGGATACGGGCATTTGACAACCTGGAGACGTTGGTGGAAGCGGTGGACGTGGTGCACATTTTGACACCCCCTTCGACGCACGAGCCGGTAGCCTGCGCGGCGCTCGCGGCCGACCGGAGCGTGATCATCGAGAAGCCGTTCACCGGCTACTTCGGCGAGGGCAGTGACGATTTCGACGGCCGTACCTTCGACCGCGAGCGCGGCCTGCACGGCGCCCTTGCGAGCGTGCAGCGCCTTCGCGAGGCTGAGCGGCGCAGCCGCGGACTAATCATGTACGCCGAGAACTGGGTCTACGCACCGGCGATACAGAAGGAGCGTGAGGTTCTCGAGAAGACCGGCGGCCAGATCCTCTGGATTCACGGCGAGGAAGGCCATTCGGGTTCGCACTCGCCGTATTACGGCATCTGGAAATACTCCGGCGGTGGAGCGCTGATGGGCAAGGGAGTGCATCCGCTCACCGCTGCGCTCTATCTGAAGCAGGTGGAGGGGCGCGCTTGCAACGGCAAACCCATCCGGCCGAGCACAGTCAGCTGCCGTACCCACCTTGTTACCGGCTCGGAACACTATCGTGACGCCGGATATCTGCGCACCGGATACCAGGACATTGAAGACTTTGCCGCGATACACGTGACCTTTGAGGACGGGATGTGCGCCGATGTATTCGCGAGCGAGCTCGTCCTCGGCGGGGTACACAACTGGCTCGAGGTATGCGCCAACAATCATCGCACCCTGTGCAACATCACCCCGAATACCGCGATGCAGACCTACAACCCCGAAGAGTCGCAGTTCAGGGACATCTACGTGGTGGAGAAGACCGGCACCAAGCAGGGTTGGGCGTTCACCTCGCCGGATGAAGACTGGTTCACCGGTTACCAGCACGAGATGCAGGCATTCTACCAGGACATCGCCTCGGAGCGCGAGCCGGAAAGCGGCAGCCTGCTCGGCGGCGACACCGTCGCCACGGTGTACGCCGGCTACCTGTCTGCCGCACTGGGCGGACAGGAGGTTTCCGTCCCGCGCGTGGATTGACCGGCCGGGTCGCACGCGGGTCTGATGCGCAGAGCACTGTTCACCAACAAGCTTGCGATGCTGCTCTACGGGGTGTCGGCCGTATTGATCGGCCCGACCCTGCCGGGTATCATCGCGCAGTTTGAGCTTTCGCTCACTGCGGCCGGGCTCATCGGAACGCTGCAGAACGCGGGCGGCGTGGCCGGAGCCGTCGGGGTGCTGCTGCTCGCCGACCGGTTTTCTCGGCCGTTGACGATCCTGATTTCGTTCGCTCTGCTCGGCGCAGCCTTGATCGCGATCGGCATGGCCGACCGCTACGTGACTTTGGCGGTGGCGTTCGCAGCTTCCGGGCTGTTCATCCGAATTGTCGATGTGATGCTAAACGCCCACACCGGCGATCTTACCCCCGGGGATTCCGGCAAAGCGCTGAGCGCGTTGCACATGTTCTATAGCATCGGCGCGTTTGCCGGCCCAATGGTGGTGCGCACCCTCATGCGCGCGGGCATGAGCTGGGCCGGGGTGTATGTTTCGGTCGGCGTGGTGTATCTTGCGGCGCTCCTTGCGACGGTGGGCTTCTTTCGCGGCTACCTCGCTTCGGGCCGGCGTGCGGCGCAGCCTCGGAGAGCCGCCGAGGCGCACGCGCAGGGGGTAAGCGGCGGGAGGCCGATCGCCGTGATCGGCGTGCTCAGTTTCGTACTGTTCTTCTACGCGATGCATCAGATCGGCGTTGTCGCCTGGCTGCCGTATTACCTCGAGAGCGGCCGGGGAGCGAGCTCCGATCTGGCGAGTTTGAGCCTGTCGGCGTACTGGGTGGGTATCATCGGCGGCAGGTTCGTTACGGCGCGTGTTGTTGCGCGGGTGGGGGCGGAGCGCATTCTATGCGCCGGGGCGTTCGCGGGTGGGGTGGCGGCCTCTGCGGGTGTTCTTGTACCGGCGGCGGCTGCGGCGGTTGGGTGCTTTGCGCTTGCGGGGCTCGCGAGCGGCGCGACTATCCCGCTTGCTTACAGCGTAGGGTATCGCGCGTTGCCGGCGCGCACCGGGAGCGTCACGGCCTGGATGTCGATCGTGATGCTCGGTGGCAAAGTGCTCAGCCCGTGGCTGGTTGGCGCGATGGCGGACCGGGTGACTCTAGTGTTCGCGATGATGCTGCCGGCGCTGGTGCTGCTTGCGAGCGGGGCCCTGGCGGTGCTTGTGCTGCGGAAGATGAGGCCGGAACCAAAGCTCCGGCGTCCAGCCGAAGCCCGATAGCCACAGCGCTCCTGCATGCTGTCGGCTACTTCGCGCTCAGCAGGAACCGCGCTCAGCAGTGGTTGACATCGGGGGGCGGAGCGGATAGGCTTGCGGTCGTTTATTGCATGCAATAAATGATGAGCTGAGAAGAGACCGGACAGGGAGGCGATCATGGCGGAAGCAAGCAGCCCGGTTGTCCTGGTGACAGGGGCGAGTCGGGGCCTTGGGCGCGGGATTGCGGTGACCCTTGCGCGCGCCGGGTACTCGGTCGCGATCAACTACGCCTCGAACAGCACGGCAGCCGACGAGACACTCGAGCTCTGCCGGCAGGCAGCGCGCGAAGGCACACCCGGGGTCACCGGTCACCGCCGAGCCGCCGGTCAACTCGCCGCGGCAGGCCCTGAGTTCGCGGTATTTCAGGCCGACATCGGCCTGAGGGACGACCGGGAGGGCCTTGTCGCCGAGGTGTGGGACCGCTTCGGCGGGATCGACGCGCTTGTGAATAACGCCGGTATCGGCCCGGCCGAGCGGCTCGACATTACCGAAGCGACCGAAGCGTCGTTTGAAGCGGTGCTGAGCACTAATCTGACCGGGCCGTACTTCCTGACGCAACGCGTCGTCCGCCGCTGGTTGGGGCTCGGCGAGGGTGCAACGCCCGCGCCGCCGCGCCGCATCGCTTCCGGGGGGAAAATCGTGTTCGTATCCTCGATCTCAGCCGATACGGTTTCGCTCAACCGGGGCGAGTACTGTGTCTCTAAGGCCGGGCTGGCGATGGCTTCCAAGCTGTGGGCGGTGCGCCTCGCGGAGGTGGGGGTGCAGGTCTACGAGGTCCGCCCGGGCATCATGGAGACCGACATGACCAAGCGCGTGAAGGCGAAGTACGATGAGCTGATCGCCGAGGGGCTGGTGCCGCAGCGCCGCTGGGGTCAGCCTGAAGACACCGGCCGTCTGGTGCGCGCCATCCTAAACGGTGACCTCGTCTTCTCAAGCGGCGCGGTAATCTATGCCGACGGCGGCTTTCATATCTCGCGGCTGTAGTGTGACTGTAGTACGGCTGCAGTACTAATCCGGCGCGGCCGTAGGGGGCGCACTGCCGGCGCTCAAGGAGGGTCGAAGATGAACGACCTCTCGCGATTGTGTATTCATACCGCAACCACGAAGCCCTGGAGCATCGAGATCGCGATTGAGCAGTACGCCCGGGCCGGGGTCGGCGGCATCACCGTATGGCGCGATGCGCTTTCCGGACGTGATCCGGCTGCGGTCGGGCGCCGGATCAGAGATGCCGGGCTCGAGGTGGTGAGCCTCTGCCGGGGCGGGTTCTTTCCGGCGGTTGACCGGAAGGCGCGCCGCAAGGCTATCGAAGAGAACCTGCGCGTGGTGAGCGAAGCGGCGGCGCTGGGGGCGCCGGTGGTGGTGCTGGTGTGCGGCGCCGACCCCGAGCAAGCGCTCGAGAGCTCGCGAGAGCAGATCGCCGAAGGCATAATCGCGGTCAACGAGCGCGCTCGCGAGGCCGGTGTTCGGCTCGCGGTCGAGCCGCTGCATCCCATGTATGCCGACGGCAAGTCGGCGATCAACACCATGCAGAGCGCCAACGATCTCTGTGACCGGGTGGACGACCCCAACGTCGGAGTCGCGATCGATGTGTACCACATCTGGTGGGACCCCAACGCCACGGCCGAGATCAAGCGCTGCGGCACCGCCGGCCGGCTCTTCGCGTTTCACATTTGCGATTGGCGCGTTCCAACCGGCGACCTGCTGCTGGACCGCGCGCTCATGGGCGAAGGCTGCATCGATGTTCCGCGCTTCCGGCGCATCGTCGAGGGAAGCGGTTTCGACGGCTACCGCGAGGTCGAGATCTTTTCGACGCGCTACTGGAGCATGGATCAGTCGAGGTATCTGGAAATGATCATCGAGGCTTACCGACGCCACGGGTGAGTAATGCATACCGCAAGGGGGAGAGCAATGGAACGCACAATCGGGATCATAATGAACGGGGTCACCGGACGGATGGGAACCAACCAGCACCTGATTCGCTCTATCCTTGCGATTCGCGAGGACGGCGGGCTGCCGCTCTCAGGCGGTGAGGTTCTGATGCCTGAGCCGGTGCTTGTTGGGCGCAACGAGCACAAGCTTGCGCGGCTTGCTTCGGCTCACGGGGTCGCCCGCTACACTACCGACCTTGACGCTGCGCTTTCCGACCCCGCGAACGAGATCTACTTCGACTCAGCCCTCACGCAGCTCCGCCCCGAGGGGGTAAAGCGTGCGATCGCCGCCGGCAAGGCGATCTACTGTGAGAAACCTACGGCACTGACCACCGAGGCCGCGCTCGAGCTGTACACGCTTGCCGAGGAGGCCGGTGTGAAGCACGGCGTCGTTCAGGACAAGCTCTGGCTTCCGGGCATGCTCAAGCTCCGGTACCTGCGCGACTCCGGCTTCTTCGGACGCATGATCTCGGCGCGGATGGAGTTCGGCTACTGGGTGTTCGACGGCTTTCACCAGCCTGCCAATCGGCCGAGCTGGAACTATCGTAAAGAGGACGGCGGGGGGCTCTTTGTCGATATGTTTCCGCACTGGCGCTACGTTGTGGACAATCTATTGGGACCGGTGAAGGCGATCTCGAGTGTCGGTGCAATCACAATCCCCGAGCGCGTAGATGAGCGCGGCGAGCGCTACCGCTCAACCGCCGAAGACAGCGCTCACGTGACGCTCGAGCTCGAAAACGGCATGCTCGCGCAGATCAACTGCTCGTGGCAGATTCGCGTACGGCGCGAGGAGATTCTGCAGGTGCAGGTCGACGGCACCGACGGCTCGGCGGTCGCGGGGCTCCGCGACGCTCGCATCCAGGATGAGGCCGCCACCCCAAAGCCGATCTGGAACCCCGATATCCCCAACCCCATCGACTTCTACGCGGGCTGGACGCTCCTGCCGGACCGCGATCCGTACAAGAACGCCTTCCGGGTCCAATGGGAGCTCTTCCTCAAGCACTACACCGAAGGCACTCCCTTCCCGTGGGATCTGCTGGAGGGCGCGAAAGGGGTGCAGCTCGCCGAGCTCGGCCTGCAAAGCTGGCGCGAGCGCCGCTGGGTTGACGTGCCGGCGCTCAAATAGCAAAGAACGTCAGATACGGCCCCCCCTCGGCGAGCCGCTTGAGATATACGGCGAGCTCCATGAGGTGATAGTCTCCCCACATGCATGACTCACTGTTGGCGATTGCGCCGCCTTCCGGGACGTGATCCCATCCGTTGGGCTGATGGTAGATGGAGTGTAGGAGCATGCCTTCGTGGGCGGGGTCGGCGGAGAGGTATGGCTCGGCAAGGAGCGTTCGCGCGATCGTCAACCCGGTCTGGAAGTAGCGCTCGCCCTGTTCGGTGAGCCCGCTGCGGCTCAGGTAGCGGCCGAGACGCAGGTAGCCCTGAGCGCAGATCGCCGCCGCCGAGCTGTCGACCGGCTCGTAATCGTTGTAGGGGTCCGCCGGCCGGTCGAGGTAGCCGGGCATTTCGCGGAGCCCGGGGGCACCGGTGTCCCAGTACGGCACCCCGTCGGTGGGAGTGTTCTCGATGTAGTAGTCGGCCACCGCCTCGGCGGTCTCGCGAAAGCGCGTGACGACCGCTTCCCTGGTTGGAAGCTGCGCG